>NZ_CP090145.1:3311585-3612638 GCF_023008245.1 Flavobacterium sediminilitoris | reverse complement strand
CATTTTGTCCTAATACAGAAGTAAGTAATTGGGCAGGACCTTTCAATTTTACAACACTAGCTCTTGGAGGAGCATGTGAAAGTGCTATTAATGTTGGGGATCTTACCACACCTTATACAACTACTGATAATCTTAATAATTATAATAATGGTATAGTATTGTCTACACCAGGTTCTGGCTGTACATCTTATACAAATAATTATGCAATTGGTGGAAAAGCATTTTATGTGTATTCACCAACTGTTTCTGGAGTTATAAAAATTACATTAACATCTACTAATACAAGAACAGGATTATTTGTTTATGAAGAATGTTCAAATGTAGGTGTAACGTGTGTAGGAGGTGTAGCAAATACTACAAATGCACCTAGAGTTATTGACTTAACGGTGAATGCAGGAACAAATTATATAATTCTTGTTTCTTCAAATTATAGTGCAACAACAAATATACCATATACACTTACTGTTGAGTCACCTGCTTGTCCTGCTCCATCTGGAATTATAGCATCTAGTATTTTACAAACTAGCGCAAATTTATCATGGAATAATTTGGGTAATTTAGCTTCATCATGGGAAGTAGCTGTTCAACCAATAGGAACCGGAGTTCCTACAGGTTCAGGTATTTCGGCATCATCAAATGTGACTTTTAATGTTACTACAACTTTGTCAGGCACAGCATTAACACCAAATACAGATTATGAAGTTTACATTCGTTCAAACTGTGGTTCTGGTTTTGGAGCTTGGAGTTCTGTTTATAATTTTAAAACGCAATGTGACATTTTTTCAACTCCATATTCTCAAGATTTTACAGGAAACACTGCGTCAAATCCAGCACCTTGTTGGACACCATTAGATATTAATAATGATGGAGTTGTGTGGACTTATATTTCAAGTGCAGCAACTTTTTTTCAAAGTAATACGACAAATAACAATGTCGATATGTTTGTTTCTCCAATGATTGATTTGGGTACAACACCTAAACGTCTTCGTTTTAAACATAAAAATGTTAATTCCAATAATTTACATTTTCAGGTTGTACTTTCTACAACAGGATTAGGAAATGATAATTTTACTGTGGTTTTATTACCAAATACCACATATAGTAATAATGCTTATGTAGAAAAAGTAATTAATATTCCATCATCTATAACAGGACCAGTTAATATTGCTTGGTTATTTGATAATACAATTCAAGATAGTCCTGCATCAACAAGATTATATATTGATGATGTAATAGTGGAAGACAAACCAGCTTGTTCTGATCCTTTGGATGTTTTAGTTTCAAATATTACAACAACATCAGCCGATTTTAATTGGACAGCAGGAGATATTGAAACACAATGGGAAGTAGTAATTCAAACACAAGGAACTGGAATCCCTACAGGATCAGGAACATTAGTTAATTCAAATGCCATTTCTTCTACATTAATACAACCATTAACACATGCAACACGATATGAATTATATGTAAGGGCATATTGTTCAGGAACACTGCAAAGTGATTGGGTAGGGCCAATTAATTTTATTACAGAATGTGGTACTTTTACTGTTCCTTATTATGAAAGTTTAAACGATACTGATCCAGATTCACATAGTTTCTGTTATTCTATTTTAAATGTAGCGAATGATGGAACAGCATGGACATTGTCAGGAACAGAAGCAAGGTTACAAAAGCCCATTTTTGGTACGTTTCCTGGTTTTGATGATTGGTTAATTTCACCAGCTATAGAAGTAATTGGAACTAAAGAATTAAAATTCAAATACAGAGCTATAACGAATCCTTTTTTCTCAAATCCAAGATTCGGTATTGAAGTTTTAATGTCTACAACAGATACTGATCCTGCAAGTTTTAGCGTAATTGCACCTTTATTCGAATTTACCAATACAGATTATGTTGAAAAAAATATTTACATAAATGCTAATGGACCTGTTTATATTGCATTTAGAGTACCACCTAGTTTTGATCCAAATCCATTTGTTTCAATATTAAATATAGACGATATTAGTATTGATGATGCACCATCTTGTCCAAATCCTAGTTTATTAGAAGTTTCTAACGTTTCACAAACAACAGTAGACCTAAGTTGGACTCCAGGGTTTTTAGAAACAGAATGGGAAGTAGCCGTTCAACCAATAGGATCTGGTGTACCTACTAATGGCACACAAGTTTTAACAACTCCTTCATATACTGCAATTAATTTAACCGCAGATACAAAGTACGAGTATTATGTAAGAGCAATTTGTAGCGGCACAGATCAAAGTGATTGGATTGGCCCAATTACATTTAAAACATTATGTAATGAATTTGCGTCTCCTTTCTTTGAATCATTTGATACAG
Source organism: Flavobacterium sediminilitoris (assembly GCF_023008245.1). Classification (NCBI taxonomy): domain Bacteria; kingdom Pseudomonadati; phylum Bacteroidota; class Flavobacteriia; order Flavobacteriales; family Flavobacteriaceae; genus Flavobacterium; species Flavobacterium sediminilitoris. The sequence continues at coordinate 3,610,301 of NZ_CP090145.1, read as the reverse complement.
GATCACCAACAGAAGGATGTTGGATTGTTAACGATTTTAATGCGGATGCAAACTCTTGGAGCTTAAACTCTGCAACATTTGTTTATGAAGGCGATCATGCGGCAGCCATGTTTACTGGAACAAATGGAGCAAATGACGATTATTTAATTTCGCCAACAATTACTGTTACAGCAAATCAACGCTTACGTTTTTACTATAGAGTAAACGATTCGTTCTTTCAAGAAGATTTAAGAGTTTTATTATCAACTTCAGGTATTGCTCCTGCTGATTTTACAACGGTTCTTTTTTCAACTGATGATTCAGGGGTGATTACAAATACGGAATACGAAGAAATGATAATCAATCTTCCAGCAGGTGTAACTGGAAATATTAATATTGCTTTCCATGTACCAGGTTATCCACCAAACTCATGGAATTATAGAGGACAGTTATTAGCTATTGATAACTTTATTATTGAAGATATACCTTCTTGTCCACAACCTTACAATTTAGTAGTAAACAATATTACTGATGTAGAGGCACAATTATTTTGGGAAACGGCAGGAACTGAAACACAATGGGAGGTTTATGTTGTTCCAGTAGGAGTAAGTGACCCTAATGTAAGTGTTGACCCACAATACTTAACAACAGTTTCTACTAATCCATATACTATTTCAGGATTAGACCCTGCGATTAAATATGAATTTTATGTTCGCTCAGTTTGTAGTACTTCAGAATCAAGTGAGTGGTCTGGACCAATTGAATTTACGACTAAATGTAGTTTTGCTAATCTTTGTGAGTATATCATTACTTTAGATAATGGTGCCCCTAATAGACCTGCTACTTCCATTGATTTAATTCAAAATGGTGAAATTGTTCAACAGCTAGTGTTCCCAACTGTAACATCTCCAGGAGTTACACCTCCACCAGCAACATACACAGTGTTTTTATGTGATGGAGTAGAGTTTTCATTATTCTGGAATTCATTAGGATTTGCTCCTAATCAATATCCGAATGCTCAAGTAACAATGACTAATTCTTCAAGTGTTATCGTTTATCAAAGTCCGTTAGGTATTGGAGCTACTCAGTCAACAATTTTCACAGGAGTTACTTCATGTAGCACAGTAACTTGTCCTCAACCAACTGATTTAGCAGTTAACGAAGATGGGTCTTTAACATGGACAGCTGGTGGATCTGAAACACAATGGGAAGTATTTATTCAACCATTAGGTAATGGAACACTTCCACAAAGCGGTATTGTAGTAAATACAAATTCTTATGTGCCAGTTGATGCAGATTTTAATGATTTACAAGCAGGAACATATGAGTTTTTTGTAAGAGCTATTTGTGGTACAAATGATGAAAGTTTCTGGTCTGGTCCACAAGAGTTTGTACGAAATGATAGTTCAGCTAATGCTATCATATTAGCGGTTAATGAAACAGAAATTTGTGATAGTACAGGGATGAATGCTTCTTTCTATGGAGCAACAGTATCTTCAGAAGCTTCAACTTGTTCAGGAAGTAATAATGGAGATGTATGGTTTGAATTTATAGCTACGCAAACAGCTCACATTATTGAGTTGAATAATTTTTCTGGAAGTTATTATATAAACTCTGGAGCGCCAGCGCATCCGTTAATCACAATAACTTTATACAAAGATAATAATGGAACTTTAGAGCAATTAGCATGTTCTGATAAAAATACAATGTTAGCAGCTTATTCATCGGCTACAGAAATAGGGGCAACTTATAAAGTTAGATTAACTTTAAATAGTGCAGCTCATAATGGCTATACATTTAATATTTGTATTAAAACGCCTAATAATTTATGTTCAATAGGTACTTTAAACTCTGGGTTTGAAGCTCCAGTTGCAACGTTTGGTTTGTTAGGGAATTTTTATCGTGAAAATGTAGTTCCTACATGGCGATATAATTATCCTGGACATGATAGAGTGTTTTATATTGATGCTTTGAGTGGTAGTATAGTTCCTTATGAAGGAAATCAATGTGTTCAAGTGTTAAGTCCTGAAGACGCTTACGATCCAACAGACTTTGTAAATGTTTATGGTTTGTACCAAGATTTAGATAGTTCTGAAACTGTTGAGTATGAATATAGTTATGCTCAAGCAACACGTTTTCCTGGTTTGGCTGTAGAATTATTTGCAGGACCTCCATCAGGACCATTTGTATTAATTGAAGATAATTTAAGTTTAGCAAATTGGCAATTGATTTCAGGTACTTATGCGGTTCCAACAGGTCAAAATGTTACACGATTTATTTTTAGATCAAAAAATAATGGAATTGGAAATTTATTAGATGGGGTAAGTATTACTTCTAATAATAAGATTATAACTCAAAATCAAGCTTTGAATTGTACACAGAATAATGTCCAAGTTGAAGCTGTAGGGTATGGAGAATGGACAGCAGATGCTAATAATCCAGCTGTTGCTAACATAGTAGATCCAACAGCTAATAGTACTGAAATTAATAACTTCACGGCTTCTGGTGATTATATCTTTTACTGGAATACTCGTTATTGTCAGTACGCTATAACATTTACATATCAAGCAAATGAAGAAGTTCCAACAGTGATGAGCCCTATTAATTACTGCACTTCTGAAGCACCAATACAATTAACGGCTACAGTTCCTTCTGGATATACTTTACTTTGGTATACTAGTGCAACAGGAGGAGTAGGTAATGCAATAGCTCCAACACCAGATCCTACTGTTACAGGAACATCATCTTACTATGTAAGTTCTGTAGATCCTAATGGATGTGAAAGTTCTAGAGTTTTAATTGAAGTTAATATTGAATATGTATTCTGTAATCAAATCCCAAAAGGAATTTCACCAAATGGGGATGGTTCAAATGATGTATTTGATTTAACAGGATTAGGAGTTTCGAATGTAACAATATTTAATAGATACGGAAGAGAAGTATATTCTTTTTCAGGGAACTATACCAATCAATGGGATGGAAATACTAATGAAGGTGAAGAGCTACCTGATGGAACTTATTTCTATAATGTTGTTACAAACGATGGAAAATCAACAACAGGTTGGGTTTACATTATAAGATAATTAAAAAAGCAGTCTACTTATTGTTTTATTAATGAGTAGACTGTATTAATAACATAGTAATTTGAGTTTACAATGAAAAAAATATATATAACATCTTTGTTTTTGATTGTATTTGCTATAAAATCGCAAGCACAGCAAGATCCCCATTATACACAATATATGTATAATATGAATGTAATGAATCCTGCTTATGCGGGTTCAAAAGAGAATTTATCCATCGGTCTTTTATATAGACAACAATGGGTAAATGTTGACGGAGCACCTAAAACAGCTACTTTATCAGGACATAGTCCTGTGGGTAAAAATGTTGGATTAGGCCTATCTGTCATTTCAGATAAAATTGGACCAGTTGAAGAGAATAATGCTTACGCAGATTTTTCATATACTTTAAACCTAGGAGGAGAGCATCGTTTAGCTTTAGGATTAAAAGCAGGTGCAACCTTTCATAGAGTAGGACTTTATAGTGAAATTGGAAACGGATTTGTTCCAGATGAAAACGACATTGCTTTTAGTGAAAATGTGAATAATACTTATTTAAACGTAGGAACAGGATTCTTTTACTATACACAAAAATATTATGTAGCCTTGTCGGTTCCAAATATGTTGAAAAGTAAATACCTTGATGTTACTAAAAATGGAAATGATTATCAATTTGGTTCAGAAACACAACATTATTTTCTTACAGGAGGATACGTTTTTAATTTATCAGATAATACAAAATTCAAACCATCATTTATGCTAAAATCAGCATTTAATGTAACTCCATCATTAGATGTTTCCGCTAATGTTATGTTTTTTGACAAGTTTGAGCTAGGAGCTACATATCGAATAGATGATTCGTTTGGAGGAATGGTTAATTATGCCATAACACCAAGTATTAGAGTAGGATATGCTTATGATCATATAGTTTCAGATTTAAAAGTAACAACACCAGCATCACATGAATTTATGTTGTTATTCGATTTGAATTTCGCGAAAAAAGCATCAATATCACCTCGATATTTCTAATTTATAAAAGAATTACGTAATGAAAAGAAATTGTATAAGAATAGGATTTTTGTTAGCAATAACAATGTCTTTCGCACAAAATAAAACAACTCAAAAGGCAGATAAACTTTTTGAGAGTTATCAATATGTTAATGCTATTGAGGAATATTTGACTATAGCAAATAAAGAAGAACCAAATCAATATGTTTTTAAACAATTAGGCGATAGTTATTATAATTTGAATAATTATGAAGCAGCAGCTAAATGGTATGCAAAAGCAGTAGAAACTAAAAAAGTAGATGCTGAAACGTACTATCATTATGCGCAAACATTAAAATCGCAAGGGAAATACAAAGAAGCTAATGCCCAAATGGATGTATTTGCATATATGATTCCTAATGACATAAGAGCAATTGAACACAAAAAGAACCCGAACTATATCCCAAGTTTAGCCAATAAATCAAAATTGTTTGATGTATTAGATACTGCAATTAGCTCAAAAGAAGCAAATGATTTTGGAGCTTATTTAACAAATGATAATACGTTATATTTTGTAAGCACTAGAAATTCTAGTGGGAAAACAGATAAATGGAATAATCAACCTTATTTGGATATTTTTAAAATTATCAGAAATTCCGACGGAACATTGTCAGAATCAACTCCTGTTAATGAGTTAAATACTCCATATCATGATGGTCCAGTTACAATTTCTGCTGATGGGAAAACTATGTTTTTTGCCAGAGATGGTCATAGTACAGGGAATTTTGTTAAAAACAAAAACACAAACGTGAAGGTTGGACAACAAGGATTATATAAGGCCATACTAATTGATGGGAAATGGAGTCAAGTAGAACCATTACCTTTTAATAGTACAGCTTATTCGGTTAGTAGTCCAAGTTTAAGTAAAGATGGAAAAACATTATACTTTGCTTCAAATATGGTAGGTGGTTTAGGCGAATCAGATATATGGAAAGTGGAAGTTCAAGAAAATGGTTTTGGAACACCAATAAATCTTGGAACATCGGTTAATACTCCAGGAAAAGAAAATTTTCCTTTTATTACAGATGATAATGAATTGTATTTCGCATCTTCTGGAAAACAAGGCTTTGGAGGATTAGATATTTTTAAAATAGATTTAAATAAGAGTGAAGAAGCAATTAATTTAGGAAAACCTGTTAACACTGAAAAAGATGATTTTTCATTTAGTGTAAATAAGAAATTAAATATAGGATATTTTTCATCAAATAGAAACGGATTTGATGCCATATATAGCGCAACACCTGTTTGCAAGGCACAAACAATTGTATTAATTACAGATAGTAAAACAGGATATAAATTATCTAATGCAAATGTTGCAATCTTAGACAACAAAGGAAATATTATTACTACTCAAAAATCAGATAGTCAAGGAAAAGTAATTTATGATGTTGAATGCGATTTAAATTATACAATCAAAGCAACACTAGAACATTATGAAATTGCAGATGCTAGTTTAAAAAATACAGTTTCTGGAATAAATAATGTAAACATAGAAATGGTTCCAGAGGAAGTGATTATTACAGAAACAGAAGTATTATTAAATGATGTGTATTTTGATTTTAATAAAAGTAATATAACAGATAGAGGAGCTACAGAATTAGATAAATTAGTAAGAGTGATGCTGAAAAATCCAATTATGGTTATTCAAGTAAAATCGCATACCGATTCTAAAGGAAATAAGAATTACAATTTGAAACTTTCAGAAAGAAGAGCACAATCAACAGTTCAATATATTATTTCTAAAGGTATAGATAAAGATAGAATTTCAGGAAAAGGATATGGAAGTACAATGCCAAAAATAAACTGTGATTCAAACTGTACAGATGAACAACATGCTCAAAATAGAAGATCAGAATTTATAATAGTTAAGAAATAAAATACTATTATATAATTAAGGATTTTGGAGTAATTGTAAATAAAAACAATGGCTAGTCTTATAAACAGATTAGCTATTTGTTATAAATAAATAAAATAAGATGAGAAGTATTTTAACTTTATTTTTTACGTTAATTTCAATACACTTGATGTTGGCGCAAAACGAACCAAATGATTGTGTTGATGCTATTGTAGTATGTGGAAATGGTAGTTTTAGTTCAAATGCAAATGGAGTAGGAGATATACAAGAAGTATCTGGTTGTAGCGGATTTGAACACAATTCAATTTGGCTAAAAATTAATATAGTACAATCGGGAACATTAGGCTTTGATTTAATTCCAGATGATACAAGTATAACGGTTGATTATGATTTTTGGGTTTATGGAGCTGATAGAAGTTGTAATAATTTAGGAAGTCCAATTCGATGCGCAACTACAAATCCGCAATTAGCAGGACAACCAAATAATCACACAGGAATGAATGGAGGCACAACATTAACCACAACTGGTCCAGGAGCAAATGGTAATAGTTATGTAAGATGGTTAACGGTAACAGCAGGACAATCGTATTACATAGCAATAGACAGACCTGTTGGAGACGGTGGTTTTCAAATTCAATGGACAGGAACAGCAACTCAAAACGATGGTGCTTTTCCTACACCTCCAGTAGCAAATCAGATAGAAGATTATAAAACATGTAGTAATACAGCAAACACAGGTATATTTGATTTAAATTCCGTTCGCAACGATATTAATCCTGATTTGGTTAATAATACAATCTCATTTTATACAACATTAGCAAATGCTACTGATGGAATAGATCCGCTTCCAAATATTATTAGTAATACATCAAACCCACAAACGATTTATGCTAAAGTGGTTGATAATGTAAGTGGATGTTATAATTTAATGGAATTTAATTTAAGGGTCTATTTAGTTCCAAATGCTTCCATTTCAATTTCTAATACTCAATTGTGCGATGGAGAAGATGTCACAGTTACTTTTACAGGCACACCAGGAGCAAGTATTGATTATTCAATAGATGGAGGAACAATACAATCTGCTATTTTAGATGCAATAACAGGCGATTTTGTTCTTACACAAACTGTGACAGCAACAACAACTTTTACCCTTGAAAATGTAAAAATATTAGATAGTGATAATGTAACTGTCTTATGTAATCAAGTTAAAAACGAATCGGTTACAGTTACAACTCAAACATTACCAACTGTTACTATTTTAGGAGATGTAACCATTTGTGAAAATACAAGTGCTAACATTAACTTTACAGGAACACCAAATGCAGAAATAACATATACTATAGATGGAGGAACAAATCAAGTAATCACACTAGATAACTCAGGTCAGGCTAGTATTACAACTCCTGTATTAACATCAAATAGTGTTTATACTTTGATAAGTGCAACTTCAACAACAGCTCCTTTTTGTAGTCAAGTGCAATCAGGAACAGCAACAATCACGGTTATACCTTTACCAACTGCTACAATTATGGGGTCTACAACCTGTAGTAATTCTACAGGAACTATTGCAATAAATGGAACGCCAAATGCAGAGGTAACATATTCTGTAGATGGAGGCACAAATCAAATGATTACATTAGATGGAACAGGAGAAGCTATAATAACAACTCCAATATTAACTTCGGATAGCTTTTATACCTTACATAATGTTGCAATTGGAATATGTAACCAACCTTTAAATGAAACAGTGGCAGTCTCTGTGATTTCATCTCCTACAGCTAGTATTTCAACAACAACCCCAATTATTTGTAAAAATTCTACAGGAACTATTACAATAAATGGAACGCCAAATGCTGAGGTAACTTATTCTGTAGACGGAGGTACAAATCAAATAATTACATTAGATGGAACAGGAGAAGCTATAATAACAACATCAATATTAACATCAAACGTTACGTATAATTTAGTAAACGTAGCAATAGGTACTTGTAATAATCAATTAACAGATAATATTACTATAACAGTTAATGATTTGCCTACAGCAACAATTACAGGAGATACAATTTGTGCAAATAACACAGGAACTATTACAATAAATGGAACACCAAATGCAGAGGTAACATATACTGTAGATAGTGGAACTAATCAAACGATAACATTAAATGGAACAGGACAAGCAATTATTACAACACCAGTATTAACTACAAATAGTAATTATAACTTAATAAACATTGTCTCAAATTCAAGTCCATTTTGTAGCCAAACATTAAATAGTTCAGCTCAAGTGATTGTTAATCCAAAACCCGTAGTAACAGCAACACCAAATACTCAAACTATTTGTTCAGCAAGCTTGTTTACAGCTCAATTAAATAGTAGTGTTGTTACAGGAAATATAATGTATAATTGGACAGTTGTACAAGCTATAAATGTAACAGGAGCTACCTCTGAAACTGGATTTGATGTATTAACCAATCTTTTAACGTTAGTAGATAATACTGTAAACGGATTAGTAGAATATAGTATTACCGTAACTGTAGATGGATGTATAAGTGATCCAGTTTCGGTTTTTGTTACTGTTACACCAAAACCAATAATTTCTAATGTAACTTATACAGATACTATATGTTCAGGAACAACAACTGATATTGTAGTTACGGGAAGTCAAAATTATATCTGGAATGCTACAGTGCAGAATATTGACGGAAACTATCAAATAAATGGAGATGAAACAAATATCAATCAAATAGCAACATTATTCAACACATCAGATTTAGGCTATATAACATTAAATATTATTCCAGTATTAAATGGTTGCGAAGGCGATTCTTATCCAGTATCAATAGTAGTAACTCCAATTCCTACTGTAGATACAATCAATTTTAATCTTTCCGAAATTTGTTCAGGAGATGAATTACAAGTTTCTATTTTAGGAAATCCAACAGGAACAGTTTATGATTGGGTAGCCTTATTAAATGGAGTTACAATTCAAGGAGGTACTACTTTTGGAACAACATCTGGTTTAATAAATTTAATTGTTACAACATCTAATCCAGAAATTATAGGAACATTATCATTTGAAATCACACCGCGTAATGGAAGCTGTGTAGGAACTCCAATATTAAGTGATGAAATAACAGTATATCCGCAACCTGGAAAACCTATTGTATTACAATCGCAAACTATTTGCAGTGGTGGAAGTCCAAATTTTGATATTATAGTTGAAAACCCAATAATAGTAGGAACAGAAGTAGAGTGGACTGTGCTTCAATCTGTAGGAGTTACAGGTGCTACAGGAGGATTCGGAGTTGCTCCAGTACAAATAAATACAGATGTTTTAGTCAATACATCAAATACACAAGGTTTTGTAATTTATCGTGCACAATCAAAATTAGGAAATTGTACAGGAGAATATACCGATTATACTGTTTATGTAGACCCATTTCCAAAACCAATATTAGAAGACGGAACAATATGTGTTGAACAAGCAACAGGTCTTGTTTTTCAAAAATACAGATTGTATGCAGGTAATTTTATTGGAACAAACTATAGTTTTACATGGTATGAATCAAGTGATCCAATAAATCATATTGCAATAACAAATGTTCCTACTTTAGAAGTAGATTCAGCAGGTAGTTATTATGTTGTAGTTGAAAATGTATTAACAGGTTGTGCAGGAACATCAAATATAGTAATAGTAACTGAAATAAATCCTGCTACAGCAATAGATTATACTGTTACCAACGCTTTTACAGATAACGCTACTATAGAAATAATATTAACAGGAGGGAATGGTGAATTTCAGTATCAAATTGATGATGGAGCATTTCAAAATTCTAACGTTTTTACTAACGTAAGTGGTGGTTTACACAATGTTTCGGTTGTTGATACACAAGGATGTACTTATTTAACGATTGATATTTTGGTTATCGATTATCCTAAATTTTTCACTCCAAATGGAGATGGAATTCATGATACATGGAACATTACTACTTTACGTGGACAATCAGATTCTAAAATACATATTTTTGATCGTTATGGTAAATTAATTAAACAAATAAGTCCAAACGGAACGGGTTGGGACGGAACTTTTAACGGTCAGCAATTACCATCAACCGATTATTGGTTTACAATTGAGTATAGCGAAAACTTACAGCAAAAAATATTTAAAGCTCATTTTTCTTTGAAACGTTAAATATCAATATAGGATTAAAAAAGGCTCAACTTATTAAATTGAGCCTTTTTTAGTATGACTATATTATATAAAAAGAGTTGCGAGAAATATGCGAATGATTTTAAATATCTTTGCACCATTAAAAAAATATAATGGCTTTTCAATACGAATACCTTCTTTTAATTCCAATAGGTTTTATAGCTGGTTTTTTAAATACGATTGCTGGTGGTGGAACTTTATTAACGCTTCCTGCTTTAATTTTTTTGGGTTTACCAGCTCCATTAGCTAATGGAACAAATAGAATTGCTATTTTAATTCAAACATTTACTGCTGTAAAAGGGTTCAAGAGTAAAGGCATTTCAACATATCCTTTTAGTTTATATTTAGGCATTTCAGCTTTCTTAGGTTCTTTTATAGGAGCTAAAATTGCAATAGGAATTGATGGAGCATTATTTAATAGAATTTTATCTATTATTATGATTATGGTTTTACTCACTCTTCTTTTTGGACCAAAGAAAAACTATGCAGATATTGTTGAGAAAACAACAGGGAAACCATTATATATAGCTATTGGGATTTTCTTCTTTTTAGGAATCTATGGTGGTTTTATAAATGCAGGAATTGGATTTCTAATGCTTATTATTTTACCTTATTTAAATGGATTATCCCTTTTAAAATCAAATGTAACGAAAGTTTTTGTAGTATGGATATATACTATAGGAGCTGTAATTGTATTTGCACTGGAAGATAAAATTAATTACCCTTTGGCTTTTATTCTTACAATAGGAAATGCATCTGGTGCTTGGTTTGGAAGTCGATGGTCTGTAAAAAAAGATGACAAAGTAATTAAGCTATTTTTAATAATTACAGTGTCATCTTTAGCTATTAAATTGTGGTTTTTTTAATACTAGAAATTAACATATTCTGTTATTTCTAATCCATAACCAATCATTCCAACACGTTTTGTTTGATCAGGTGTATTTGATAATAATTTTATTTTTGAAATATCAATGTCGTGTAATATTTGTGCACCAATACCAAAATCTTTATTATCCATCTTCACTTGCGGAGCTTTAATTACACCATTTTCCTGTAACGATTTTAATTCCGTTAAACGAGATAATAATTCTAAGGATTTTACTTCTTGATTAATAAAGATAATCGCTCCTTTTCCTTCTTCATTAATTTTTTTGAACATTACATCAAGCTTCTTATCAGCATCATTTGTTAATGTTCCTAAAATATCATTGTTTACTAATGTAGAATTAATTCTTGTAAGTATTGCTTCTCCATTGCTCCAAGTACCTTTTGTAATAGCCAAATGCACTTGCTTATTAGTAGTTTGAAGATAAGCACGAAGTCTATATGTTCCAAAACGAGTTTGTATTTCAAAATCTTCTTTCTTTTGAATTAGACTATCATGTTGCATTCTATAAGCAACTAAATCTTCAATAGAAACTAATTTTAAGTCAAACTTTTTAGCCACTTCTACCAGTTCAGGTAAGCGAGCCATAGTTCCATCTTCATTCATGATCTCACAAATAACGCCAGCAGGTTTAAAACCCGCTAATCTTGCAAAATCAATAGCTGCTTCAGTATGTCCTGTTCTTCTTAGAACTCCACCTTGCTTTGCAATTAAAGGGAAAATATGTCCAGGTCTTGCTAAATCGTACGATTTAGTTTCTGGATTAATTAATGAAATTACAGTTTTTGCTCTATCAGCAGCAGAAATACCCGTAGTAACACCATGTCCTTTTAAATCAACAGAAACGGTAAATGCTGTTTCCATGTGATCGGTATTATTACGTACCATTGAGTGTAAATCGAGTTCTTTGCAACGACTTTCTGTAAGTGGTGTACAAATTAATCCTCTACCATGAGTTGCCATGAAGTTAATCATTTCAGGAGTACATTTTTCAGCAGCCGCTAAAAAATCACCTTCATTTTCTCTATCTTCATCATCTACTACTATAATTATTTTTCCTTGACGGATATCTTCTATAGCTTCCTCAATTGTGTTTAGTTGTATGTTGTTTGACATTGTGGTTTAGTTGTTTTTTGAAAATCTTAAAAATAATTTCTTAAATGGATCTGTAATCCAATCAAAATTGATCATTACACCTATATCGTTAGTTGCTCTATACGTTAAAAAAACGGCTAATGGTGTAAGTATAAAAGAAGACATCCACATTCCTAAGAAAGGTGTTATCGAATCTTCTTGAGCAATTTTTCTTCCAAATGTATTAATGAAATGAAATGCTATAAAAATGATGATTGCAAATACAATAGGTAGACCAATTCCACCTTTTCTAATAATAGCACCTAATGGAGCACCAATAAAAAACATTAATAAACAAGAATATGCAATGATGAATTTTTCATGAATAACAATCCAGTGAGCATTAATATTCTTCTTTTTATATTCTAAATCTGATTTACTATTATTGATACTAAATTCTGTACTTGAAGTGTTGCTTTTTGCCATTTCTAGTATTCTCGATTTTTCAGCAAGTGTAAAAAGAGAGAGTAAATCATCTACTTTTTCTTCTTTAGTAATATTTTGTACTCTTTTTAATTGGAACACATAATCGTTTCTTTGTACAATATTATCTGTGAAAGAAACAATGTCTTTGTTGTAATTATTTTGTAGCGAATCAATAGTGTAATTTAATTCGTTTAGTGTTAACATTTTTTCTGATGTAATATCACTATCATCAGCACTATTGTTGTCTAGTTTCGTTAAATCTAAATTAAGAATGTATTTTTTAAAACTACTTTTTGCAAATGGATATTTCTTTTGATCTTCATATTTTTTAGGAATCACATTCTCATAATAATTTCCATCTAGAAGCTCTAGTTGAAGATAATTAGAATCCTTATCACTTCTTAAAATTCCATTTTTGGCTTTAATAACAGTATTAGCTCCTAAACCAGCATTTACGTTTTTAATATGCATGGTTACATCTTCAAGAAGTTCTCCGTTATCACCAGATTTTTTTTCTACTTTAATATTTATTGTAGAACCAATAGGATTAAACTGTCCTTCAGCAATTGCCATTGCAGGTCTTTGTTGTACAATGGTTTTACGTAAATTTAGAAATTTATATTGCGCTTTAGGTATTACATTATTTGCAAATATGAAAGAAACAATGCTTAATCCAAAGATTGCAAATGTTAACATTTTCATAGCTCTTTGTAATGATATTCCTGAAGATTTCATTGCTGCAAATTCATAATTCTCAGCAAAGCTTCCAAATGTCATAATAGAGGCTAATAATACAGATAGCGGTAAAACTAAAGGAACAATTGTAGGAGCATAAAACGAAAGAAATTTTATGACAGTAAAAAAATCCAAATCTTTACCCGCAAGTTCGGCTATAAATAACCATATTCCTTGTAGGATGAATATAAAAAAAAGGATTACAAATACCGAAGTAAATGTAATCATAAAGGATTTAACAATGTATTTGTCTAATAATTTCACCTTATTTTTAGTCTAATCTATTGATATAGTAATTAGGGTATTTTGATTCGGTAAAGGTAAAATGATTTTTCGATATTGGCTGATTTGTTTTAAAAGAATTAACAGTTAATGTTGTTCTTGTTCCATTTTTGCCTGTTTCAATAAGGTTGTAAATGTTTTTTGTTTGAACATCTATTCCTAATAATATTTCTTTTCTCTGATCTTTTGAGCTAATAGGAATTAATTTTACATATTGAATTTTACGCCCTTTTATATTTTGTAAAATATCCCACGAATATTTATAACCTGAATTAAAGAATGTTAGCATTTTTGAAGGTGTAACAGCACTATCATCATTTTCATCATACTTTGAAATAGAAATTTCTTCATCTTCAGGTACAATTGTGTACACTTTTTTACCGTCAAAAATTTTAGTAACACCCATAAAGTTCAAATTGTAAAGATTGTTTTTAAGTGTAACATTTCCTTTACTTTCTTGATTTATATTTTCTTTTGGATTGCTTAATGCATATTTAAATTCAATAACGATATTCTCATAAGTCTTTACCTTAGTAGTGACTTCATCTAACAAACTTTTAGCTTTAGCAGCGTCTTGTGCTTGGATTGAAAAACCAACTAAAAGAAAACATACTAATTTGAAAAATTTACTCATTGTATTAATTATTTTGTTCATTATTTAAAAATTGTTCTAATGATACTAAATCAGGAATTAAAACAGAACGTGCCTTACTTCCTTCAAATGGTCCAACAATACCAGCAGCTTCTAATTGATCAATTATTCTACCTGCTCTATTGTAACCTAATTTTAATTTTCTTTGTATTAAAGAGGCACTTCCTTGCTGAGCTGTTACTATAACTTCTGCCGCTTCTCTGAATAAAGTATCTCTGTCGGAAATGTTAATATCAAGAGTCGTGCCACTTTCTTCTCCAACATATTCAGGTAAAAGGTAAGCGTCTGGATATGCTTTTTGTCCTCCAATGAAATCACAGACTTTTTCTACTTCAGGAGTGTCTATAAACGCACATTGTACACGCACCATGTCATTTCCGTTTGTATATAGCAAATCTCCACGACCTATTAATTGATCTGCTCCTCCTGCATCTAATATTGTTCTTGAATCTATTTTAGACATTACTCTAAAGGCAATTCGGGCAGGGAAATTGGCTTTAATCATCCCTGTAATTACATTAACAGAAGGGCGTTGCGTTGCAATAATCAAATGAATACCAATTGCACGTGCAAGTTGAGCTAAACGAGCAATAGGCGTTTCTACTTCTTTTCCTGCTGTCATAATTAAATCGGCAAACTCATCAACAACAAGTACAATATAGGGTAAAAAACGATGTCCGTTTTCAGGATTTAGTTTTCGTAATTTAAATTTTTCATTATACTCTTTAATATTACGAACCATTGCATCTTTTAATAAAGAATAGCGATTGTCCATTTCAATACATAAAGAGTTTAATGTATTGATAACTTTTGTATTATCGGTTATAATAGCTTCTTCCGTATCTGGCAGTTTTGCTAAATAATGACGTTCAATTTTATTGAACAGTGTTAGTTCTACCTTCTTTGGATCTACTAATACGAATTTAACTTCTGCTGGGTGTTTTTTATAGAGTAATGAGGCTAAAATAGCATTTAACCCAACTGATTTTCCTTGTCCAGTTGCTCCAGCCATTAACAAGTGAGGCATTTTTGCTAAGTCAACAACAAAGGTTTCATTTGAAATAGTTTTACCTAATGCAATAGGTAATTCCATTTCTGCTTGTTGAAATTTAGGCGATGTAAGAACACTTTTCATAGACACCATTGTCGGATTATTGTTTGGTACTTCAATACCAATAGTTCCTTTTCCAGGAATAGGAGCAATAATACGAATACCTAGTGCTGCAAGTGATAAGGCAATATCATCTTCTAGATTTTTAATTTTAGAAATTCTTATTCCAGCATCTGGAACAATTTCATATAAGGTTACTGTAGGTCCTACAGTTGCTTTTATTTGTGTAATACCTATACTGTAGTTTTTCAGTGTTTCTACAATTCGGTTTTTATTTTCTTCTAGTTCACTTTGGTTTATGGTAATTCCACCTGTGGCATATTCTTTTAATAATTCTATTGGTGGTACTTGATAATTAGAAAGTTCTAATGTAGGATCAAACTCTCCAAAGTCTTGTACTAATTTTGCGGCAAGATTTCCTTCTACAATTTCTTCTTCTTCCACTTTTTCAATTACAAAATCGCTTACTGGTTCTGAATCATCAGTGATTGAAGTATTTGAAACTTCAATATTTAAATCTTGCGCTTTGGTTGGTTTTGTTTCTAAAGTTAATTCGGATGAATTAGAAATAGTTGGTTTTAATGATTCTTTGTTAACTTCAAAAGTAGAAGGCTGTTTTAATTCAATTTTAGAAATTACATCATCATCTTCTTTAATTGTAAAATTATCAGTAAGATTTTCCGATGTTATATTTTCATTTTTCGATTTTGAAATGTTTTCAGCATTTTCATCAGCTAATTCCTCTTGAAATGTTTTCACAGGTTTTTCAAAGAGATTCTTTATGGTATCGGGTGATATTTTTATTTTGAATATTAAAAAAATAATGATTCCAAAAAGAAGGACTAATAATGTTCCTGCTTTTCCAATATAATCTTGAATAAATAGATTCATTTCAAAACCAATTGTTCCTGCTAGCTGAGGAAGAATGTCCCAGAAGAAACCAAAAAGGACAGATAAAATGATGATGATATAAAAATCCCAAAAGATGGTTCTTTTTAATTTTGATATCGAAAGATCTAATATTAGATAAACTCCAGCAAGGAAAAGAAGTCTAACAAAAAGAAAAGAGGCAACACCAAATCCTTTGTATAGAAAGAAATCAGCTAAATAGGCTCCAAATTTTCCAAGCCAATTGTAGGTAACAACAGATCTATCAAGAACTTCATTAACTTGACTTTGATCGTAGTTTCCTGATGTAAAGTGTGAAACAAAAGATAATAATAAGGCAATAGCTAATAATACTAACAAGACACCAATACTGAATTTTTGTTGTCTGGATAGATTAAAAGATTTTTTTTCTTTTGTTGCAGTTGTATTTTTAGATTCTTGGTTACTTTTCTTAGCCATTTAGCGAGCACTATTTTACAAAAATAGAGAATTTAAAATAAATAAGGAATATATATTATTCCACCAATTATTATTGCAGTGAAAGCAGCAAATAAAACAGCTCCAGCAGCAATATCTTTGATGAAACCAATACGTTCATGATAATCTGGATGAATAAAGTCAGCAATTTTTTCAACGGCTGTGTTTAGACCTTCAATACTTAATACAAGACCAATAGCTAGTGTTTGAATAAGCCATTCTACTTTTGTAATATTAAAATAAAAACCAGCTATTGTTACAAGTAGAGCCAGTGATGACTGTACCATTACGCTATGTTCTGTTGTTAATAATTTAAAAGCTCCTTTTATGGCAAAAGCCATACTTTTTAGTCTGCCAGTAAAGAAAGTATTATCTTTTTCAAAGTTCATAGTAAATTATAAGGAAGCTAAAGCGGATTCGTAATTAGGCTCGTCTGCAATTTCACTTACTTGTTCGGTATATTTTACAACACCATTTTCGTCTAATACAATAACAACTCTAGAATGTAATCCTGCTAATGGACCATCTGTTATTTCTAATCCAAAGTCTTTTCCAAATTTTCCAGTATTAAAATCAGACAGGTTGATTACGTTTTCTAATCCTTCTGCTCCACAAAAACGTTTTTGAGCAAATGGTAAATCGCGAGAAATACATAATACTTTAGTGTTTTCTAGTTGACTAGCTTTTGCATTAAATTCTCTTACAGATGTAGCACATGTTCCAGTATCTATACTTGGAAAAATATTTAAAACAAGTTTGCTTCCTGAAAAATCAGATAGAGAAGCTTCTCCTAAATCGTTTTTAATTAATTTGAAATCTGGAGATTTTGAACCTACTGTTGGTAATTCTCCACTTGTATGTATTGCGTTTCCGCCTAAAGTTACTGTTGCCATAATGTCTTTTTTAATAAGGTTCAAAAGTAATAAATATTTATTGAATTGTCATTTACTGAAAGTCTTTTTAAATTTTTTTTATTTTTTTAAAACCAAAATTAAACTTCTCTCGTAAATGCAATTATAACTTAAATTCATATAACATGAAAACGAATAAAATTTTAGCAATAGGTTTAGTAACATTTAGTTTATTTTTTGGAACTCAAATGAATGCTCAAAAAATGGAAAAAACAGTTGAAGTAGGTGGAGCACCAATGTATCCAAGTAAAAACATTGTAGAAAATGCTGTAAATTCTAAAGATCATACAACTTTAGTAGCAGCGGTAAAAGCGGCTGATTTGGTAGATGTGTTAATGTCTGATGGTCCTTTTACTGTTTTTGCTCCAACCAATGAGGGTTTTGCAAAATTACCAAAAGGAACGGTTGAAACTTTGCTAAAACCAGAGAACAAAGAAATGTTGCAGACTATTTTAAAATATCATGTTGCTACAGGAAAATGGAGTTCAAAAGATATTATGGCTGCTATTAAAAAAGGAAAAGGGAAGTTTGCTTTCAAAACGGTTAGCGGTGGAACACTAACAGCTTGGATGAAAGGAAAAGATATTTATATCACAGATGAAAATGGTAACAGTTCTAAAGTTACGATTGCCGATGTGAACCAAAAAAATGGCGTTATACATGTGGTAGATACTGTTGTTCTACCTCGCTCATAGTTGTTTAGTTTTAGTTTGTTTTTAGAAGAGCTCTACTATAAAAGTAGAGCTTTTCTTGTTTTTATATTGTATTGAAAGAGAGGAACAACGTCGTTGTTATAATTATTTTGTTTTCTCTAACCAGTTTTTAAAATCATAGAAATTTTGTGGTGCAACACCATGTCCTACAGGATATTCATTATAAGTAACCGGTAAACCTAAGTTTTCCATAAATGGTTTTGCTTTTCTAGCCCAATCTACAGGGATTACTTGATCTACTGTTCCGTGTGAGATGAAAAATTGTAGGTGTTTGTATTCTTTATTTTTGAAGTTTTCTGCAATAATGTTTTCATTCAAGTAACCGCTTAATGCTACTACTCTTGCAATTTTTTCAGGATAAGATAGAGCAGTGGCATAGCTTAGAATACTTCCTTGGCTGAAACCGATTAGTGTGATTTTGTTTTTATCAATAGGATATTTTGCAATGATTTCGTCTATGAAATTGGCTATTAAATCTCTCGATTCTTTAGCTTGGTTATCATCTGAAAATTTGTTTTCATCTGCATCAAAATGTATGGCATACCAAGCGTGTCCATAAGGTTGTAAGTCGTAAGGAGCTCGAACGGAAATGACATAGTATTCTTCTGGTAATTCGGTTGCAAAAGAAAACAAGTCTTCTTCGTTGCTGCCATAACCATGTAATAAAATTAATACTGGATTTTGTTCTTGTTGTATTTTCGGTTCTCTAATGAGGTAGTGTAGGTTCATTCTGATTTTATAATTTTTTTCAAAATTATTATTAAATTTTAATTTTTTGGGTTTTGATTTGATATTTTTTGTAAGTGTTCGTAAGTTACAGTCGTCTGTTTGTTGTTTTGAATTTAAAACATTAAATTACGAATAAGATACTCATAGGATGATAAGTTTGTGTTTTCGATTTCTCGATACTTTTTTTATTCCATAAAAAACACTCGAACAGATGGAGTGGTGGTTTGGAGTATTATTTTGAGTATAATCATTCAACACAATCTACGTCCCTTCGAGTGCGCAGCGTATCGAGAAGTTTTACTCCGATTCTCTATGTTTAAAAACTCGAATATAAAAACAGCTTTTTTTAAGCTATGCTGTTTTTGTAAATTATTTTAAAAAATTAGTCGTAAAGAGATGTTGCGCAATAGATACGGTTGTTGTGGGTAGTTTTTTTATTTTCCTTTATTTTTTTCAGTAATCTTTTTCAACCAAATTTCATGTTTTTCTGAAAATTCTTTCATTGAGTTCGGTTCTAAGAACATTACTTTTTCTGCAAGTTCTTTATTAGAAGCTCTTAAAACATTATTGTAGGTTGAATGTTTTGTAAGTTCTTCAGGAATATCAAATTGAGTTATATCAATTTTACATTTTAATTGATTTGAATAATATATTTTGTTGTCAATTAAAAATTTGAATCTTATTTCAGTTTCAAAAGTTCCATTATATTTTTCAGTTTCAGTTTTAATTATTTTTTGACTTGTAATTTTTTCAGATAAATAACTATTTCCACACCAAGAATAACTCCAATATTCAATCGGTTTCCATTTTCCATTTTTATTTTTTGCTTCTTGGATTAAGTATAGATGCCAATCTTGTTTGCTTAAAGTTAGAGTATCTTTAGTGTTGTTTTTTAAATATATAGAAATTATAGAATCATTTGTGATTTTAGCAATTATTTGAATTTTACTTTTAGAATTTTCATTTTCGTTAAACTCTGTTTTTAAATCTTCATTTGCAATAAATTCAAAGTCACTTTGGTTTTTATTATAATCCATAGACTTATTTTGTCCAAATAAAACGATTGACAAAAAATAAAAAAATATACCCAAATTATACTTCATAATGTTTTTTACAAATTTCTACGATAATATAACGCCCAACGGTTATTGTATGAAAAGTAGCGAATTTTTAAGCATTAAATTTTCGAATTATTGACCTTTATTTTATTATTTATCTTTCGTTTAAGCACCAAAGCCGCTTTTTTTATATACGTTGTTACTTGCTGGCTTTTTTTCGCAAACTAGTTAGTATTGGTAAAGACATACTCTTTTGCAATTTTTGGCTTGTGTGTTAGCTGGTGTGAAACGCAGTTCATGAACACCAAGAACCAATCGTAAAACCGTGAGTAATTGCAAAATGTGTATGGCTTTTAGCGTTGGTATATTAATTCCACTTTATATTTTTCAATTTGCTTATCCCAATTTTCATCGTTACTAAGTATTTCCTCATATGGATTTTGTATCATAATTGGAACATACTTGGTTTTATTCATTTCTGATCGATTAACTAAGTATAGCCAATAATCATCTTTCTTTCGTTTCGCAACAGAATATTCATTTCTAGACCAGAAAAAATATGGTGTTTCACCATCATAAGATTTTACTTCTATAAAACGATTTGGTAATTCATCAAGCTCGTGATTATATGAAGCTATATCGAAACCTTCATTAACAATGTATTCAGCTACCCAATCTATTTCTTTCTGCTCATTAAGTCTTGCGAATTCAAAATTTAAAACAAACTTTTCGGCTTCTTCGCCATAAATTTGCTGTTGCTCCATTGCTTTCCGAAACTCCTCAATACCAATCTTTCTTTTTTTAATCTCAGGTAGGACTGTCTTATCAAATAGTTTCTTGTAGCGATTATTAATAATAAAACTATTTAATTCCGTTGTTGGATGAGTTTTAATCGCCTCAAAGTCAATTAACAATTGTTTAAAATTTGAATATTTTAAGCTAAAAGCTCGATTGTTTATCTGTAACGACTTGTAAATTATGTCGTGGGATAAATAATCAGAACAGAATATTTTGTGAAATTCATCATCATCTTTTAAAGCCTTGAAAAGATATTCAACGAATTTATCTTTCATTTGGCTTATGCTATTCAAAGAATCAATAACACCGTTACTTAAAGATAGAAAGTCGTTTTCAAATACTAATATTTCTGTTTTTATTGCTATTTCAATACAACCATCAAAAATACTTCTACCATCAATGACTCGGTTGTAAAATAATTTTTCAATGTCGGTTATTGTATATTTAGCTTCCTGATTTCCTTTTAATGTACTTAGTAATTCAAAGAAATAATTTGGAGTGCCAAAATTTCTATACCTTCTAAGTTCTTCTAGCATAATTAGAGATTAAATCATTAATTATGTCTGTTTCATCATTATTGTCAATTCTTTGAAAAAGAGGAATATCATCATTAATAATTTCTTCCATTCTCTCTATTTTCAATCGAAGTCTATCATTTATAACTTCATCTATTGAGTCTTTAGACAGGATATAGAAATATTTTGTTAGTTGATTTTCATCTAAACCAACCCTATGAATTCGATCTTTTGATTGAATGAAATTTGAACAATTATAATCCCTTTCTAAATATATTGCATTGTGACAACCTTTATGCAAGGAAATTGATTCAGCTACAGAAAATGGGTTAGCAATTATCACTTTGAAATCATTATTTAAAGGGTCATTAAACGCCTTTATAGTTTCTTCTCTTTCAGCCTGCGGAATTTCTCCAATTAGAAGTTTTGATTCAATACCATTTTGATTTAAATAAGTTTTCAATTCCTTAGCATTTTGAATGAAAATAGTCCAAATAATTACCTTTCCATTTTCAGGAAATATTTCCTCTAAAAGCAGTGATAAAATACTTCTAAATTTTTTTGGAGTTTCAACTGTTGGATAATTTATTATCTTATTAAAGAACTCGGAATCATTAATGAACTCGTCAGTATCTGTAGTAAAAATAGCATTTGGGTCAAATTCACCTGTTAACTCATTATTCTCCAAAGAATCTTTCAAAGTTTTTGATAAAAGTGACGGATTGGTTGAAGCTTGTCTAAGTCGAATAAGTTTTGCTCTGTTAAGTATGTCTTTAACTGTAGCAGAATTATTCTCTTTAAAGTGAGGAAGATATTGGGATTCTATAAAATCATATATTTCCCTTTGATGGGAATCCATTTCAACTGGGATGTATTTTTCTTCTATTGGTGGAAGCTTGAGGTCATTCTTCTTTATTCTAATAAAATAAGGTGAAATGTTGTCTTTTAATTCCTGTACCCTTGGTGATTCAGTCGAGTTATTATTAGTCATATCCTCCAAATTGTGATAATGAAATTTTAGAATTTCTTTAAACTTGAATGGATAGATAAATTTATAAAGGTTGAAAATATCTTGATACCCATTTGGAACTGGAGTACCAGTTAAAATCACTCTCGATACTGCTTCTTTTGATATTTCTGTTACACTTCTTCCCCAAACACCTTCTGGATTTTTTATTCTGTGAGCTTCATCAACTACAACCATTGTTTTGTTTCGCTTTAAAAAATCAATGATGTCATTTTGAAATCGGTCAACCCCACCGTGAAAAATTAATGTTAGTTCCGGTGAGTTTGGTGAATATAAATGTTCTAATTTTTGCTTGATAGAAATTTCGTTATCTCCTGACATACGAAAAGAGTTTGGCTTATATCCGAAACACGCTGAAAATTCATTCTCCCAAGGAGCAAAGGAAGAAAGAGGTCCAACTACTAAAAGTTTATTTACGTGACGAGGATCTTCTTTAGGTAAACTTTTCAAAAACGCATAAGCTCCATAAACTATTGATGTTTTACCAGCACCTGGAACAGCGAAATTGCAAGAATTTTGAGCAAATGCCATATGGAAAGATGACAATAATTGCAAGGGATATAGTTTTCTTGTTAAAGTTTCTTTTAAAACTTCCTGAAATTTATCAAACTGATTTACTAAGGGTTGATTTTCTTTAAACTCATTATCACGAATCGCTCTTGCATTCTCGCTAAACACTTCAAAATTTTCCTCTTCTTTTGAAAAAGCTTGTAGTTCTTTTTGAGTATTGTCAGTTAGTTGAAATTTATAATCGTACTTACTTAGTAAACTTTGAATTTCTTGAAGAGATTTTATCTGAGTTTCCTCCCTAAAGGGGATAATAACAAAATTATTTTCAATCGAATAATTAAGTCTTTTGAGTGATATAAATAACCTTTTATTTTGTAATAATTCTTCAGTATTACCTTTTATTACAAACCAATTATCTACGATATTAACATCAATAGAATAATTCATTATAAATTCTTCTTAATTTGATAACTAATTTGATTGATTCGATTAGCCTTTTCTTTTAGCTCTTCAACTTCATTTGAGGGGATTTTATCAACATCAATATCTTCTAATAATTCAATGATATGAGATAAAACTCTTGAAGGAGATTTTTTTTGGAGTGAGTCAAAAACCTTTTTTCCTAGTTCTTCTACTTGTTTCTGAACAGAATTTGATGTAAAATTCTTATTTTTCTGGTTAATAGAATTGAAAGAATCTAAAGCTTTACTAATTAATTTTTCAGGCTCATCTTGTGATTGTTTATTTCTAAGTTTTTGATAATGATTATCAACATTCTCATCTAAAGAAGAGCCTATTTTATTTTTAAAATCACTATCAATGCTATCTAAATGCACCTCTAAATTTTTAACATTTATATCGATTTTAGGCTCATCAAATGTTTTTACTATTCTTCTGTGTTCATTTTGAAAAGAATCCCATATTTCTTTATTGCCGAAGAAATGACTTTGCTTTAGGCCCTGAGCAACATATCTAAATTTCTCATTTTTATATTTTATTCTTATTAAATCATAACATAAAGTCTTTAAATCATCTACATCACTATCTGTGTAATTGTCAAAAGGTTTGTTAGATCCTTCTCCATAATAGTTTAAAATCCAGGTAGTTAATCCTCTGAATTGCTCTTCTCTTTCATCCAGTGTTGTATAAATACCATTATAGTTAAACCATTCTAAGTATTCATCCATTGTGTTCATAACAGATAGTGTAAACTCAATATCATTTACACTCTTTATATTCTTATAATTTCCAACCCATTCATATATTTTCTTAATTGCATTTTTATCTGCACTTTCTGGAGTGTAAAAAGATTTCCCACTCAATTGAATATAAAGACTTTGTATCTTAAGATAAATTTCAATTGGATTATAATCAAGCTTTCTTTCTTCACCTAATTGATATTTAGTTTCAAACTTTTCAATCTCAAGTGGATTACCCTCATAGGTAACAGGCAATACAACCGCTTTAAAATAATCAATATGGTCTATTCTATTTAAAAGCATGGCTCTTCTATTACCATCGATGATGATTCCATCTTCGGTTATAATTCCTACTTTCTCTTGACCCAGTTTCCCCAAACTCGCAAGAGTCTCTTTATTTTTCTGTTCCTTTGAATTCCATAAAAAATCTTCGATTAGTTTTTTGCCATTTTCATTTTCAG
Organism: Flavobacterium sediminilitoris; assembly: GCF_023008245.1. Lineage (NCBI taxonomy): Bacteria > Pseudomonadati > Bacteroidota > Flavobacteriia > Flavobacteriales > Flavobacteriaceae > Flavobacterium > Flavobacterium sediminilitoris. The sequence goes on along the minus strand of NZ_CP090145.1, from coordinate 3,585,636 downwards.
CATCAATTATTAAATTTTGATTTTCATATGATTTTGTTCGGCTTAGAATTCTACCATTGTATTTATTGTAGATTAAATATGCTAATGGTATCTGATAAACCTCCATTGGTTCCAATCTATCTTTCCAAGGAATATCTATTTTTCCAATAGGAGTTTCATGGTTTTTTATATCCCTAATTTTTTGTATTCTAACTTCTTTGTTCATACTTACTTATTATTTGCAATGGAAGAAATTTTATTGACAGCATAAAGAGCAAAAACTTGTTTAATGGGTACTACAGATTTGTTTTCAAATACTACTTTTTCTGTTTGCTCAAATGTAGAATTTGGGCATCCAACTTTTTCTATAATTTTTGCAATTTCATCTACAAGCATTGTAGGTTCATTTAAATTCTCAACCGATATTTGTTTCTCATACATATCTTGGAGTTGTATTTTATTTCCAATTTTTTCAGAAAATCCATTGTTGATGATTTCCAAGAATCTCTTGCCACCCTTGAAACTTTTGATAAGTGGTTCTAATTCTTTGTAGTATTCATCTTCAATCTTTTGGACTGGAAATCCTTCTCCCGTTCCATATTGAATAGAAGTAAACCATTTGTTTTTTGTTTTACTACTTTTATCAATATCGTAATTAGATAATGTTACTGTTAAATTGCCGTCTTTTATAGGGTGTCTTCTAAATCTTGCACCTTTATTTTTTACAGGAGGATTATTAAATTCCTTTAGTTTGTAGGTATTTAAATTAAGTACTCCTTCAAGTTTAGGTGTTTTATTTATAATTAATTTCTTGGGCTTACTAAGTTTAAAAAACTGCAATGTTGTATCTGCCAAGGCTCGACTAACAGCACAGCAAACAGCATTTCCAACAAGCCTCCATTTAGTGTTTTCAGAACCAATAAACTGATAAGTAATTGGGAATCCCATAATAATTGCTGCTTCTCTTACAGTTGGTAATCTATATTCTCCATCTCCAGTTCTTTTAATCTCTGATTTATAGATAATAGATTCCCGTGAGTTAGCAATTTTAGTTGCAGTAATAGTTCTGCTTGGGTTATTACTATTCTCAGGAAAAGACATTTTTCCCATATAAGGGTGGTTTTGTTTCCAAAATTTTGAAAACTTCCATTCAACCTCATAAACACCAGTATCATAGAAATGATCTGTAACCTGATTCTGAGGAATTCTTATATCATAATTTATGTCTTTTACTTTTGTGAGATCTTCTTCCTGATATGGGGTTGGAAAATTTTGTTGAATAATTTTTATTGATTTATATAAAGGTAAGCTCCCTTTTATTTTTGGATTAGAATGAGTGTGATTGGGTATTATAAGTTTCTTTTGTTTAATAATCTCACCTGATATTACACGCTTTCTTGCTTGTATTGATCCATAATCTGCTGAATTAATTACAGTTGTATTTTCAAATAAATCAATTGCAATTTTGTTTGGACTTATTTTGTGCTCATTAGCCCAATCTGTAAGCCCTAAATCTTTAAAAGTATATGCAGTTTGTAAGTATCGCTTGGAATTTACAACGTTTTCCATAAACCAAGCTTTTAGTATAGAATTTGGTTGATGTTTTTTTACAGCTATTATCTTCAAGAAGGTTTCGGTTAATTTAACTCCCAATGACTTATCTGCCTTTCCAGATTTGTTAGAACTAGAAAAGCTTACACAAGGAGGGCTTCCGAGAATAATGTCTGTGTTCGGTATAGCGTTGATTTCATCAATTGAATTATCGAAATCTAAAATGTTCTTTGGGCTACATTGTAAATTGAAGTTATGATTATATGTGTCAACAGCAGGTTTCCAATGGTCATATCCGTAAATTATATCATAGCCCATTTGCCTAAAGCCTTCGGAAAAGCCTCCTGCTCCACAAAAAAAGTCTATTACTGTTAATTTTTTCATATACGGGTCAAATCTACGTTTTTTCTTAATTTTTATTCAGTTTAGCGTTGGTTTTTGTTTCGGCAAAAAACCAAATGTGCGGCTTGTTTAAACTTGATTATAACTTGTTTGTATTAATGGTAAAACCATGCAAAATAGTTTGTTTTTAGGTAAATAGGTATATAAAGCCTATTCGTTATTATTTATTTCTTACAAACCTAAACTATTCTTTTTAGTCTTGCAATACGTATAAATACGTATTTTTCATGCTTTTTTATACGTATTTATACGTACTAAAGGCTAAATGGTTTGCGATTCTTCTTTTTACAATGTGTTTTGTTTGCTTTGTTTTGGTAAAAATAAGATGTTTTGTTTTATTTGTTTTACGGTTTTCCGTAAAGGGGCGTTTTTTGTGGTTCTCGATACATTTTTTATGAAATTGCTATTCACATTTCTTAAAAAACATTCGAACTGACAACACAATCAACGTCACTTCGAGTGCGCAGCGTATCGAGAAGTTTTACTCCGATTCTCTCCGTTTAAAAACTTGAATATAAAAACGTTTTTTTAAGCTATGCTGTTTTTGTAAAACTACACTAATCTCAAAAAATAAACCTCCTTTAAATCACTTTAAAAAAGGTTGGATTTTTATGATTTTGATTCTGAAGCTTCGGGATGTTTTAAAAAATGGTAGTTGTGCAACAGTTACCTGTGTTAGCAGATGGTTTTATTATTCAAGTTATCTAAAATATTTTATACTTTCACCATTATAGTATCCAATTCCATCATTTTTGGTTAGAAATATAATTTCTTTTTCACTTATAAATTCAAACTTAATCACATTTAAATGTAAACAATAGTCTTTCTCATACTCTGAATTACATATTAGTTTTGGGTTAAAAAATAGTTTTTTTGAAAATGAACAATCTAAATTATTTAAAGTATAAAAACCTTTAGAGCTAAAGAAGTATAAATTACTATCGTATTTGTTATATGAAATATAACCTAAAATATTAACTTCATTTTCGGTTAATATGTTTTCTCTTAATTCTCTATCTTTATTTTTAAAACCCATAAAATTTCTCTCAAAAGCAATCTTATATCTTTCGGCTTCAAGAATATCTTGGTCAAAACAAGATGTATAATAATCACTATCCTTATTTGTGATTTTTTTAATAGTATCATCAACAAAATAATGGAAACCATTTCTTGTTGCGTATATTGAGTTAAGGACATCACTTGAAGTGGTGAAAAGTTCACCTTTGTTATTGTAAGTAGCACCTTTGGTTACACTTGAAATACCTAAACTATAAGGATATTTATAAACTGTATCCTTTTCTATAACTTTAATTATTTCTGGATATTTTTCTTTTAATTTTGTGAAATACTCATTTCTATCTTTATAATTAATCCCATCGTCAAGTCTTAACCAATCATCGTAAATGAATTCTTTTTTATTTAAATCAAAATAATAAACATTTCCTCCCCATTCACCTTCATCATAGGCAAACCAAATAAAATTCATTCTATCTAAATAGATGAAATCAGGCTCAATTAGTTGTTTTCCAGTGTACTTTGCTCTAACTTTACCATAAAAGTTGGTTTCCTTTTTAGGTATATAATCTTTTCTATTGTAGTAAATAGATTTGTTAGAATAAATTATATATTCATCTTTTGAATTTATTAGTACAGAAAATATTTCTGCATCGATTTTCTCAATCTGGTTAACTTTATGTTTGTTATTTAGTATAAATATTCTACCATCTTTACTTCCAAATACCAATTCGTTATTTGATTTTTTTGCTATTGCAGTAATGTTATTTTTAATTAATTTGAAATTATCTTTCTTTAAATCAATTTCAATTAAATCATTATTTTGGGATATAGCATATAATTTATTTTTTACTGATACAAAATCTTTGTATTCGGAATTCAATAATTTTATTTGGGTTTTTGAAACGCTATCATTTTGAAAATTACTCTGTGCAATTCCTATAATGCTGAAGAGACAAAAAAGATATATTATATAGAATTTCATTGAGGATATTTTTTTACGTTTTTTAGGAGAAACTATCTGCTAACGTTTTGAGGCTTTAAGAAGTGGCGGAAAATTCGTCACTGCCCATTACAAATATACCGAAAAGGTTTTAAGATAATTGATAAAAAAAGCACTGAAGTGCTTTCACTAACTCCTCCAATTATACACTGGCGTTAGCCATTTCTTAAAACCGCTGTTATAGGCAGTGCATATTAGCACCATTCAGTTAATCTTTTTAATTTGTCAATATGCTCAGAGTTTACTAAATCAATTTGATAATCAATATTTGTATTAAATGTTATATTATCAATAAAATTAAGATTTAAGGTTTTGTTGGTAATGAAAACTTTAGTTGGCTTGAAAATTCTTTTAAAGGAAAGAGTTTTTTGTAATTCATCTGGATTGGAACTTAAAATGAATGGATTTTCTATGGTTTTAAAAATGAAAGGGAAATTATTTTTTCCAACAAATATGACTTCATTTTCGGTCAAATAAATTTCTAGTTTACATGGGTAACTTGGATAATTTTTTTTAAGCCCAGTTGCAGAATAGTAGCATTTGTTACCGTAAAGTTTTACATATTGTTTGGTATTTAGATATTTAAAGATTTTAGTTACTCTTTTTTTGTTGACAATTGTTTTCACCACTGATATTATGATCAACATTGAAAGTAGAAATAGTACAATGACTATAATATTTTTAAATTGCATTTGTTGCTTCGTTTTATTTTTGCGACGAGTTTTGTTGCATTGCCTATAACGGTCTCGGCTATGAACAGTTGGGGCTTTCATGCCCTAACTTTTCGGTTTAGCACCGACCTTTGCTTTATATTTATATTTTCGTTTTATCACTTTCGCCCCAATTGTTTATAGCCAATGTTGTAGCCAGTACTTTTATGGTACAAGGCTAAAAAAATCAGCAAACATTTCTGAAAATTCAAATCTATCTGTTCTATTATCATCATATTTTTCAACTTCCCTTATTTGTTCAGCAGTCATTAAAGTCCAATAATTTTCGAGAACATTTTGCTTTCTTGAGGTTTTCTCTGCTGCAATTAAAACCTTTGCATCACAAGTATCTGTAAAGGTGAATGTACTGCCTGCTGGTAAATTCAAAACGTCAAGATGTACATAATTTTCTGGCTCTCGTTTTAATGTCAGATAAGCTTTTATTCCATTGTTCTGTAGTTCTTGAATTGTATCAATATTTTGTTGTTCTTCGTGAGTTCCTTTATCTGAATCAAGCAAAACACAATATGGAATATCGAATTGTTCAATTAGTTTTAATGTAGTCCAATGTTTTAAATTACCACAGCCTCCGATTGGTACTAATGCAATTCTTTTCTCCTCAAAAGTATGGTCAATGTATCCACCATTTTTTAATTGAGTGGCTGTATGACTTACAAACGTAATATCACTTTTACCCTCTAAAAGCAAAATCGCGTTTGCAGATTTCGAAATAGGGTCGGCTAAAACACCTAAAGTTTCAGCTATCTTCTCAAAAACCTCTTCTGTTCCAAGTTCAACTGTTCTGTCGTTTCCATTTTTTTGAATAAAACGCAAACTATTTAGTGGAAGAAGTCCTCCAAGTGCAGGTGTGTGAGTAGTTAGAATGATTTGTGAATTTCCCGTATTTGAAAGCTCTATGAAAGCCTGAATTAACATTTCTTGGTGGTCAGGATGTTGAGAGGTTTCAGGTTCTTCAAACGCAAAAATTATTTGATTACCAGGATTCTGAGCTCTCAATCTTTCAGCTTCCGCTCTAAAAAAATTAAGCAATATTAATCGTCTAATTCCACTTCCCCTTTTGTTAATTGGAATGTCTTCTTCTGATTTTATGGTTAGTTTAAACTGTGAATCAAATTTGGGCTCTGTTTTAAATTCAGGAATTAGTTCATTAGCCAAATCAGGCGACATTTCTTTTAACTTTTCTAAAGTTCTATTGGCTGTGTCAACCGCCTTAATTCTAACTTGTTCTTTTATATGTTCAATTTCGGCATTGAGTTCTGCTAATGCTTGTGAAACTGCAATTTTCATTGGGTCAGTTACTTCCTTGTCATCATCTTTACTTTGTCTGTCAGATTGAAAAAGTGCATAAAGTGGTAGATAAGATTTTAGAGTATCATACACCCTTTTAGTATCTTCTTTATCTACTAATAATTCTGTTACTTCAAGTTGTAAATCTTCAAATGAGTCTCTAATTGCTTGACGGATTGATGAATTTACATTTCCATTATAATTTTCGGTGGGAATCCCTAATTGGTTCGCCCTTTGTTTAAGTTCCGCCTTTTTAAGTGTCAATAAATCGTTACCATTTTCAACACTTGGATGATTACAAATTATATAAACTTTCTCCTTAGGTTTTGCCGCTGTTGCAGGAAACTCTTTCTTAATCTCAAGTTTGTTTTCTGCATTGAGTAGGTGTTCAACTTCAAGAGATGTTGGATTTGCAGCGTCAATTATTAATTCGGCAGGAAACTCGGTAAAAACACAGGTAATTTCTATTTTGTTATTGTCTGCTGATATATTCAAATCTTCTTTTTCACAGTTAACCAACGAATTGTTGAAGAAAATTTCAAGTGCTTCAAGTATAGAAGATTTTCCTGCATCATTTTTTCCAATAAATGCGGTAAGGTTTGAAATTGGAATTACAGTTTCCGTTTGGTAACCTCGAAAATTTTTGATTTTAACTGTTTCTAATTTCATTGGTTGGTCTTTTTTCGTATTGGCTACAACACAAATATATACGAAAGTTTTTAATAAATTAAAAGAGTGTCAACAAAACAATCAAAAAACCTATAAATCGCAACTATTCAGGTCGTTACATCGTGATTATAGTTTGCGTAATTGGTATATATAATTAAAAAATATTATATTTAACCTGTTGGGTGTAATTAATTTTTGATAATTTTTTTTGTCAGTTCGAACTGACGACTCAAACTACGTCACTTCGAGTGCGAAGCGTATGGAGAAGTTATACAAAAACTTCCATTGCTAATGGGATGCTTACAGCATGACAAGTTTGTGGTTCTTAATACACATCACTTCGAGTGCGAAGCGTATCGAGAAGTTACACAAGAACTCAACATTCTTTTCATAAAAACAACATTTATAATAGCCTTGAGAAACTGCTAATAAAACCCTTTACAGGGTAACAATTTTGATATAAAATGTTTGAAATTTGAAGAAGAAAAGATGAAGTGTGTTACTTTTTTTTAATTTCCACTAACCACTAATTTTTTAGGTTTAGTAGCAGTCAAGTAGCAGTTTTGTTCGGAAGTTGTTGCGAAAAAGTGCCTGTTTACCGCTGCTTGACCGAAGCTTTTCCGAACAATCTCCGAACAAAGGCCTTATTTAACCCCTTTAAGTACGTCAAAACACATCAAAACACGTCAAAACCGGTCAAAACACGTCAAAACCATTCACGAGCCCTATTTTTAGTGATTTTGGCAAAGTTGTTGGATTATGATAAATAGTTTCTTTTAGTCATTAGTTAACAGTCATAAACATTTACTAAGTGCTAGTTTAGGAACTATTGTTGTTGTATAATGGAAATTATGGTATGGTAACTAAATTTTAGGAAGTGAAAAGGCACAGAGTTTAGATCTTGTACTTTTTTAGTTTAGTATTTTTTAGGGTAGAAATATAAGATGAATCTTGTTTTAAACACAACGAATAGAAAAATTGATGTAAAATTTCAATTTTCGTTTCATAAAAAGTAAAAAATAGAATAATTAGTGTTAATTGTTGTTGTTTTAACAAATTTGTCTTATAAAATGGAATGGTTTTAGTATTTGTTTTTTTGTACTTAAAAACCTTTACGTTATGAAAAAAGAAATTGAATATTTAAAAAGAGAAATTACACTTATGAAGGTTTTACTTTTAGACTTAATGCCGCATAAAGAAGAAGATTGGCTAGATAGCGCGGATGTTAAACAGCTTTTTAATTTTAGTGAAAGAAAATTATACCGATTGTGCAAAGCCAATGTCATTCCTCATACTAAAATAGGGGAGTAGGTGGGGTTTAGTAGTCGTTTTCTGTTGTCTTATTCTCTATACACGTCATTTCGAGAGCAAAGCGTATTGAGAAGTATTGTTTCAGTACACGATCTCGATATTTTTTAACTCCGATTCTGATTACTCCATTCCATTATTATTAAGTATTCTTTTGCTTGTTGATTTTTTTTTAATTATTTTTTCACGTGTTTCCATTCAAATTGCGTTTTTCCGAGTTTTTAGTAAGTTACTTACTAAGAGGTAAGTACTTGACAAGTATGTAGTTATTTGTCAAATTTGCAAATAAATAATAAATAGTAAATAATGAAAGAATTATTAATAATACATACTCATCAAAAATATGAAGGTATCTCAGAGGGAAAGTTAAACAAAACTTTAGCTGATACTACGAGACTTTTTTTTAAGAATCAAAATTGGCATTTGGAAGAAACGTTTATAGGTAAAGGTTATGACTCAAAAACTGAAGTTGAAAAACACCTTAAAGCGGATTTAATTATAATACATACTCCAATTTTTTGGTTTAATACACCTTGGATTTATAAAAGATATGTTGATGAAGTTTTCATGGAAGGGCTTTTATCTAATACTATGTTAGATGGCGATGGGAGAACTCGTTCAGATATTTCAAAGCAATATGGAACTGGAGGTCTTTTAAAAGATAAAAAAGTATTTGTTGTAGCAACATGGAATGCTCCCGAAAATTGTTTTAATGATGTAAGTCAGCAATTAATGAAAGGAAAAAAAGCTGATGATGTATTATTCAACCTTATTTTGAATTATAGATTTTGTGGTTTCCAAGATTTATCGAATTTTCATTGTTTTGATGTTGTTAAAAACCCAAATATTGAAGAGTATATCAATGGTTATGAAAAACACTTAAATTCTATAATTCAAAATATTGATTAGATTTTTATTTTTACTTGTTGCCAACTTGTAATGGTTTGCAAATTTTCTTTTTACAATGTGTTTTGTTTGCTTTGTTTTGGTAAAAATAAGATGCTTTTATTTATTTTACGGTTTTCTGTAAGGGAGTGTTTTTTGTGGTTCTCGAGTTCTCGATACTCGTCACTTCGAGTGCGCAGCGTATCGAGAAGTTGTAAAAGAACCTCAATATTTTTTTCATAAAAACACTCAAATTAATGTATAGTATTATAGAGTTAGTTGCTAGTGGGATGCTTACAGCATGACAAGTTTGTGGTTCTCTACGTTTAAAAACTCGAATATAAAAAAACGTTTTTTAAGTTATGCTGTTTTATAAAATGGTACTTATTTCAAAAAAATAAGGCTCTTTTAAATGGCTTCAAAAGAGATTTATTTTATTAATTATTTTTAAAAAATAGTTTTTTAGAAGGGTTGTGCAATAGCTATGGCTGTTGTAGGTAATGCCATTTTCGGTTTATCTTGGTCCCATAAATCTATCGCCGTTGAAATGTATCATGTGGTCTGGAACTTCCATTAACCAAACTTCTGTGTCCCAAGCAATATTTGATGAGTGCTTTTTAAATTCGCTCATATCAGGAAATGCAGTTACATAGACTTTTCCAATTTTACAGTTTTTTAGAAACTCTTCTAATTCCACAATTCTTTTCGGAGAAACTGGTCCGTGAGAAGTAACTGCTTCTATTAGGAAAAGCCAACTTCTTTCAGAATCAAATATTACAACATCAGGTAATTTACTGTGTTGGTCAATTGGAATTCCTAACTCTTTTAATTTTTCTTCATTAACATATAAGTCCTTTTTCGCTGTATCACCTAAATATAGTAAAGTACCACCATTTGCAAATCTTGGTGCGAATTGTTCTACAATTGCTGCTTGAACTTCATTATGTTTTCCTGCTGAAAGTTTTATTATATCTCCGTTTGCAAGTTTAACAGGAATTTGAATTAATTCTCTTTCCTTTAAATAAACTTCGGAAAGTTTACCAACAATTGAAATGAATTTTTTTACTGAATTATTCCAACCTTTTGTTTTATAGGTTTTTACAACTTCTAAAAATTCATTTGTAATTGCATAATGAGCTCTTGGACTATTTACTGGTAAATTAGGATTGTCAGGATTATAATCTACTAATCTTGCTTGTACAAATTGGTGTAAAACATTTCTTCGAAATGTTTCTCTTGTATTTGGAGCGTAATTTTTATTGTAATTTTCATTTACAAAAATCATTATACCTTTCGTAACACCTAAACTTTGTTTAGTTGCATTTGCCCAATTATCGTTTTCTTTTATGTTGCAAATAGCCAAAAAGGTAAGTGCTGACATTTCATTATATTGTGCTGGCGGTAAGCCAATTGTTTTTAATATTTCTTGCGCTTCAAGTAATTTGCTCATAAATTTATATAAAAATATTCTCAAATTCAAAATAGGAGTTCACGATTTGGTTTACGTTTTCCATTGAATAATCATTTGTTAGTATTATTTTATTTCCTATTTCTTTTATTTCATTTAATGTTGGTATTTTCATACCTCTTAATTCTGTTGCACTTACATTTACATTTCCATTAAATATTTGGAAATATGTGTCAAATAATTCGCTATTCAGCAATGCGCAAAGTCCTGCCACTTCACTTCGTTCTAAATGTCCATTTTTTCTATAAATATAATTTAATTTATTTTCCACTCCGATAAAATTAGATTTTGCATAATTGCAAAAATAAGGAGAAGCAATCAGTCTACTTTTATCATCTTTTGTACTGAAACGTCTTAAAAAAATATAATTCTTGTTAGGAAGCAAGATAGATTTTGAACTGTCTTCTATTTTGATAAATTGACCTTTATTTTTTGATGTAATTGGCCATTCTAGAAACATTTTATTTACATTGTGCAACCAAAATAAAGGTGCTAAAAAAACGGTTCCATTTTGATAGTTATTTTGGATATAATCCCAAGAACGAAATGAAACAACTGGTCCGGTCGAGATTTGTATATTGTGATCTATTAAATTATTTTTCCAAGAAGTAACTAGATTTAAAATACTTTCTTCTTTGTCATTTGTTGGTAAGTGTAATATTTTTTCTTCTGATTTCATATCAATTAATTCGGATGAAAGAAAATATTTGACAGAAGGTTCAAATATATCTTTTATTCCTAAACTCGATGATATTATAACTTGTTTGTTTGGATTTATAGGTTCATTAATTGCTTTAATAATAACGGTTTCTTGTAAAACACTATCTCTATTAAAAGTATCTTTTCGAGAATTGAATAAATGAATTTTATCAATTTGTACAGTTTTAAAAAAAAGTTGTCTAAAAGCTTTAAAATAATTTCCTGAAGCAAAGCTTCTTGGAGTAATAAAAATTAATTCTCCGTTTTCTTTTAATAATTTAGAAGCAATTCCCATAAATATGGAATAAATATTTGGTTGTCCACTTACAAGTTCTTTTGCCGCAATGGTTTTTATATCATCTTTTGCTAATTTGAAATAAGGAGGATTAGAGATTATTAAATCAAAATTATTTTTTGATAAAGTTTTTGTTTTTAATGCTTTAGCATTATCTAAAATAAAATCGTGAATATGCAAAAGATATTGAAATTTAACATTTCTTTCTTTAAGCCAAAACTTTAAATAATCTAATGCTTTTTGAGAAAATGAGATTAAATTTGGATCAGTTTCGTAAGCAACTATGTCTACAAAGTTTAGTTTTTTATTCTTATTTGTTAGGTTTTCTATTAATGCACAAGTTAAAACTGCTGCTCCACAACCTGGATCTAATATTCTTAAACTTTCACTTTTTAAATCTGAAAATGAAGCCATTAAATTTGCAATTGGAGTAGGTGTGAAAAACTGTCCGCTTTCTTTTTTATGTTTAATAGAAACTGATTTTGTATAATAAATACCTAATCTGTCAGCGTATTCACTAGGCAGTTCATCTTTTAAGGGCTCGATATTTATTTTCTCTATTATCATAGTAACAAAGGTAACAAAAATCAAATTTAATTAAGGTTATATTGTTTTGTTAAGGATTTTATTTTTCTTGTATTTTTTTTTCAGAAGATGTCGATTTCTATGATTTTTTTGGCATTGCAGATAACTTGTTTATTAAGTGTAACAAAATCATACAAAGCCAACTTGTATTGGTTAGGTATGTGTGATAAAGTATATTTTTATACTTACAAACCTAACCTATTCTTTTTACAATGTGTTTTGTTTGCTTTGGTAAAATAAGATGCTTTTTATTTATTTTAGGGTTTTCTGTAAGGGAGTGTTTTTTGTGGTTCTCGAGTTCTCGATACTCGTCACTTCGAGTGCGAAGCGTATCGAGAAGTTTTATTCCATTTTATTTCATAAAAAAACTCGAACAGACGGAGTGGTGGTTTGGAGTATTATTTTCAGTATAATCATTCAACACAATCTACGTCCCTTTGGGTGTGGAGCGTATGTGGAAGTTATACAAGGACTTAACATTCTTTTCATAAAAATACCTAAACTAATGTATAGTATTATAGAGTTAGTTGCTAATGGGATGCTTACAGCATGACAAGTTTGTGGTTCTCTATGTTTAAAAACTCGAATATAAAAAACATTTTTTAAGTTATGCTGTTTTATAAAATAGTACTTATTTCAAAAAAATAAGGCTCTTTTAAATGGCTTCAAAAGAGATTTATTTTATTAATTATTTTTAAAAAATAGTTTTTTAGAAGGGTTGTGCAATAGCTATGGCTGTTGTGTGTTGTTTTTTATCTAATTCTATTCGAGTTTTGGTCAATATCTCTTTCTTGATAATTTGAATCTTTAATCTTTCCAAATTTATAACGTATTGAAAGTGATATTTCTCTTGTATCCGTATAATATATTCCTTTAGAAATGATATTGTTTATGGTTAAATCTTCATTAAAATTCATATTCCTGAAAACATCATTAAAGTTTATTGTGCAATCAAAATTTTTAAGTAATGTTTTAGACAATGCTAAATTCATAATGAATAATGAATTTCGTTTAAAAATTCCTTCTTTCCTTTCTGTTAAACCCCAACCTGTAATTGAAAAATTGAATTCTTTAGGTAATTCAAAAATATGATTTGAATAATAGTATAAATAGGGCTTTGATTCATTAAAAACAGCAGATTTATCTTCGATTTTGTTTACAATAAAATTAAAACTGTTTGTTGAATTCCAAATGTTATGTTTAAATGGAAGTGTAAACTCTAAATCTATACCCGATTCTTTGGTATAATTAATAGAATTAAATGTAATTAAGTTAACAGTAGAATCATATGAAAACGCAAAATTTACAGGATCTTTGCTACGATAGAAATTTAGCTTTACAGATTTGTCTTTGTACTGAAAAGTTCCCGAAATTTCATCTGTAATTGTTGGATTTAAATTAATATTTCTTGAATAAACTAAATAAGGGTTTGTATAAATTGATATTTGGCTTGTTGATGAATAATTGGGTCTTGAAATACTTTTAGCATAATTAAAGCGTATAGTTTTTGTGCTATCAATAGGAATGTCAAGCTGGATTTTAGGAAAAAAATTAGTGTAATCTTTATCGATTAATAAAAAATCATCATTTGCATATTTTCCTTTAATGCTTGTGTTTTCTGTTCGTAATCCAAATAAATAATTTATTTTTTTAATTTTTCCAGATAATTGTGTATATCCTGATATGTTTTTCTCTTTAAAATTATAATTTGAGTTTTCATTATTATTTGAAATAAAGTCTAAAACTTCAAAATCAGTTTTAGCTTCTGCTGATAAGTATAAGGCTCCAACTTCCCATTTCATTTCATTTTTAAATGTTTTTTCTAAATCAGTTTTTCCTGAAAATACATCTACATTAAATTTTTGATTTCTGTTTTGTGTTAAGTCAAATTGAGTGTTATCATAATTGTTTTGGATAATGCTATTTGATTTTTGATTAAAATTAGAGAATTGGAAACCTGTAAATAAGTTTATGTCTAAAGGTTTTATTTTTTTGTTGTAGTTAACAAATGAATTTAAAAAGTTTCTATTTTCATCATTATTATTTAATGTTTCAATTTTATTTTGAACATTGTTTTGATCATGGAAAGTATTAGTCGTGTTTTCGTCATTGTCTTTTTGAATTTTTCCACTCAAATTGAATGATAAATAATCATCTTCATTAATTTGATGATAAAGACCACCTCCTAGAATAAATTGACGTCTTTTGGAGTATGATTCGGCAATAAAATTTGAAGTTATATTGTCATTTGGAATTTCAAGATTATTCGCTGCACTTTCCCAAGGATTTAATTGATTGTAGTTGAAATTAGTTTTTATTTCGGTTTTATTCTTTTTAAAATTTGAATTTATTCCTAAGTAATTATTAAATCTCTTTTTAACTGAAGCAACTTCAGAAATAGTAGTTTCAAATTTGTCTTTTTTGCTTAGTTTTCTTGTAATTAAAATTACTGCTCTTCCTTCGGCTTCATATTTAGACGAAGGGTTTTTGATAATTTCTAGTGTCTTAATATCTTCAACCGATAAAGTATTTAAATCATTTATTCCTACTCTTTGATTATCTATATAAATTAATGGGTTTCCTCTCCCAATTATAGATATGTTTTCCTGATCTCCACTTATTTGTATCCCTGGAAGTTTTGAAAGTAAATCTATTGGATTTGGAATGGCTTTAAAAATAGAATTGGCAATATCGACTTTAATGTTTCCGTTTGAATTTGTAAAAGTCTTTTTATTCCCTTTTACTACAATTTCGTTTAGTTCAGTAAAATTAATTTTAGTTAATTCTATTTTTAAAGTTAGATTTTTATTTAAAAAAACTTTTTGTTCAAATTCTTCAAACTCTTCACAAGTAATAAGAAGCGTATAATTTCCTTCGTTTAATGAAGTAAAAATTAATTGCTTATCTACAATAGATTCTGTTTTAATAATTTGGTTTGTTTTTGCATCAAATAGATAGGCATTACCTTCTTTTATAGTTTCATTTCCTGAACCTATGAGTTCTATTTTTAAAGTAAAATTATTTTGTGAAAGTCCAATTAAACAAGAGAAGAATAATGCGAATGAATAATATTTTTTAAGCATTTTATTTTAATAGTGTTTTTAATTAATACTTCTACAAATAAAAAAAAAGCACTCTTTAAAGTGCTTTTTCTGTTGTATGATTTAAGTACTAGTACTGGTACTATTTTTGAAATTTATTAATTAATTCTTTTCTATTAGAGACATTTAACTTGCTATAAATATTAGTGATGTGTGTTTTAACAGTGTTTAAACTAATAAAGAGTTCTTCTGCAATTTCTTTATTGCTTTTACCATTTAGTATATGCTCTTTAATTTTTATTTCTTGATTACTAAGTTCTTCAATAATGTTTAATCTTTTTTGAGATTTTAATGAGTAAATAGTATAGATAAGAATTGCTATTATGATTCCAAAGATAATGTTTAGGATTATGCTAAAAGTTTGTTTCTTTTCTAAATTAATCAAATAGTAGCTATTCAATTCTTTTTCTAGAAAAAAATATTCTTGATTATTTATTTCACTAGATTTTAATTCTTCAAGTAAGCGAATATAATATTCTGAATTTAGTGAAATATCTTTTTGAAGTAATTTTTTTTCATTTAATTCTTTTAGACTTAGCAGTTTTATGGCTAGTGTTTTTAAAGAATCTTTTGAGTAGGTTCTAATTTTTTCTAAATAATCTTCTGTTGTAACAGCCTTTATTTGTCTTTTAAATTTTTCAAATTTTTGTTCTTCTTCATCAATAAAATCATATTCTTTAGTATATATTTCTGAAGGTGATAGTTTTTTTGGTGGTATAATTTGAGTATTGTTTTGCCCAAATAGTTTAACGGTGATAATGAATAACAGGAAAATATAATTTTTCATTTTTATCTAAAAACTTTTAATTTAAAAAAATCTCTATAAAGTTACTATTATTTAGTCTTTATTCAAGAAGGGTCAAAATTGTTTACAATGTTTATGTATACGTAACTTAACTTATTAAAAAAAGAATAAACCAGAGGGAAATCCGCAGGATTTTCCGAGTAGGCGAGAACCAATCAATTATTTTTACACGGTGTTGGCAGCAGTAATTATTTTAGTTTCATTACTTTTTCCAACAATGGTGCAAGTCCGTTTTCTGTAATTGTGTCGTTGTTCCAAAAACTTAAAACGCAACTTACATAATTATCTCTAACCTCACTAGCAACATAGTAAATAGTTAATGTTTTTCCTCCAGACATTCCAGCCAATAGAGAAGTTACACCTGTAAAATCATAAATAACTTTTTTAGCTTTGGTCGGGTTTCCTTCAAATTCAATATCCACAAAATCTTCTGAAATCACTTTTCCGCCTTTTTTTGCTTTGGTCATCTCAAGTTGGTTGGCGACCGAATTTTGAGCGTCGGTCAAATCTTTATGAATAGACCAATTCATTTCTCCGTAATATGGACATTGAACGGTATTTACATTTGTCCAATAGCAACTATTTCCAAGTTTTATTTGTCTGCCAGCAAAATCAATACTGTCGATTGTCATTGGTTCAAAGACATTTTTAGGGATTTTATTTTCCAAAATTAGATTAATAAATTTTCGTTCAAAATCTCTATCTTGTTTATTTATAGAACCGAACCAGAAAACGGAAACTCTTTTACTTTCATTTTCCACAAAGTAATATGAGTTATTTTGAGTTAAGTTTTCAGATATTTTTTCGTTTTTGCTAACATAGTAGTTATTGAAAGATAATTTTTCGTCTTTTACTTTCAGTTCATTTTTATCAATTGAGTATTTTCTAAAAATCTTTTTGAGCCCTTTTTCTGAAAATTCACTGCTAAAAGTTTGGCTTGAAAAATTAACTCCGTCAATATTGTAAAATATAATATCTTGATTGTTAATCGCCTTTAATCGAGTAAAATAATCCTCTGAATTTTGTCCGAATATTGGAACAGTAATAAGTGATACCAGTAAAATGTAGATTAATTTTTCCATATGTTTTTCGTTTTTTTTATTGCACACAACGGTTGGTGTATGAGTAGTAGTGAATTTATGACCACATACGCTTAAGTTTAGACCAAAATAGATTATTATTATCTTTTGTTTTGGTAGAAATTCCACCATTATTTTTATACGTTGTTGTACATAGTCTTTCTTCTTCCAATTCCGTATCTGGGTTATAAACTTTAACTTTTTCTCTATCCGTTACTACAATTCCTCTTTCATTTGGCCAATTAGAATTCACGTATTCGAATTTTCCAATTTCCACCATTTTTTCTAAAATTCTTTTTCCGTCAGCGTAGTCGCAATATATTTCAACTGGTAAAGGCAGATATTCTTTAGTAGATTTAATAAAATCTGTGAAAAAATAAGGGTCAAGTTGTCCGAATTCCAATCCAAAGGTTAAAGGAATTTCAATTCGCTGTCCAGTTTTATTATTGGTTAATCCACAATGTATTCCGTGAAAAGCATATCTCCATTCGTTCATTTGTCCAACTGGCTTATATCCAAGTTTTTCAGTATGAAATAGAGTATTCATAGGGTATTTAGGATCAATTTTTATATTATGTTTTTCGGAAAATTTGTTTATCAATTTAATTGCTAAATTCCTATAATCTTTTGCGCATTTTTCAAAGAACTCTTGGTGTTCTTCGATTTCTTTGCCCGTAATTAATTTGACAATATTTATTTCAGGTTCTATTGTATGAACTGAAATTTGGAATTCAGGATGTTCAAGTTTCCATTGACTACCAATTTTTTCTCTTTTGGACTTAATTTCATTACCAAATACTATTTTCCATTCAATTCCTCTTTCAAGTGACTTGATGGTTTTAAAATTTGGAATATCATCCAGATTATTACAGATTTGTATTTTCTTAATTAGTTTCAATGCTCCTCAGATTATGTATAATTTAATTTATGATAAAATCATACAAAACTAACTTGTATTGGTTAAGTATGTGTTACAAACGTAACCTATTCTTTTTAAACTTGCAATACGTGTAAAAACTGACTTACATTTTTTAACATGTTTTGTGTTTTAAATTGCTTTGTATCTCTAAAAATGTTTGGAGTTCATTTTTTGAAGATTTATTATCAACTGTAAAAATGGGTTTATTGTGGGTTTTTCTTTGTGCAACAAATTTGTAAATGGGATATTTAAACTCAGCAATTTTATTGTTAATAGTGATGTTTGTGTTAGATTTTGAAAAGGGTTCTTCTATAATTATAAATTCGTTATAATTATTTGGAATTAGGATTTGTTTGAGGAGGATTTTGTTTTTTAATGTATAAACAATGTAAATGTTTTTTTGATTGTCTGTGGCTAGTCCTTTTTTTAGGCATGGTATTACTGCTAAAATAAATAGGGCTATGAAACTGATTATGAGTGTTAAAATGTTAGATTTCTCTACTGGGCTACTCTTGTAGATACTGTAGATTGTACTTAAAATGAGTGCTAAAGGAAAGAGTAAAAGAATAATGAATATTCCTTTACTCTTTAGTTTGATTACATCGGTTAAAATGATTTTCGATTTTATTTTTTCACTTTTAGAAGTGATCATTTATAAGCTTTTAAAGCATTTTTGATAAAATTCACCTACTAGTGGTACTATTTTCTTTTCTCCATTTAGAGCGCCTAGGAAACCGTAAATCCAAAGGATGAAAATAAATAACCAAAATGCAGAGGAAACCATCCAACTATTGAAATAGCCTATAGGATAACCTAAGAAGAAGAAAGTTAAAAAAATACCTAATGCTTGACGAATGTGAAAACTGGCAAATTCACTTTTCTTTTCATCTTGATTCATAAAAATTGCAATAACGCTTCCTATTATGGTTATATAGCTTACTAGAGCTGCGTTTTTCCCTTTTTCTATATCGTTCATTATGATTGTAAATTATTAATTATTAATTATTAATTTTTTATTGTTGTATATTCCATATACTTTTCCTTTTGTTTTTTGTTGTAGAAAAGCGGAGTTTTTTGATTTTGATAAAATGTTTTCTTTGGTAAATATTTCTTCTCCATCTGGATTGAAGAAGCTTAATTCTGCTTTTGTATTGATTTCTATTTTGTTTTCTTCAATTTCGAAGATTTTTTTTGCAGCGGTTAGTTTTTCAATAACCACTTCAAGTGGTAAAACAGTTAATAATGCTCCAAAAGCACTTTCTAAACCAATGGTTCCGTCTTTTGCTAAATCAAATTCTAATTTTTTATGTTCAATATCTAGCGGGTTATGATCTGATGTAATACAGTCAATTGTTCCATTAATTACGGCTTCTATTAGTGCTTTTCGCGTAACTTCATCTCGTAATGGTGGTGTTACTTTATATCGTGAATCGAATCCTGACAGTATTTCTTCATTTAAGACTAAATGATGTACGGAAACGCTACAAGTTACTTGTAATCCTTTGGCTTTAGCTTCTTTAATTAATTGTATTGATTTCTGAGTAGAAATGGTTGGAATGTGTAATTTTCCACCAGTGTATTCTAGTAAGAATAAATTGCGAGCAATGTGTAGTTCTTCTGCTAATGCGGGAATTCCTTTTAATCCTAATTTTGTAGAGGCTATTCCTTCATTTACAATTCCTTTTCCTTTTAAGGAGTAATCTTGGCAAAAGCTGATGACTAATCCGTTAAAGTCTTGTACATATTGTAAGGCTATTTTTTGAATATTTGCGTCTTGAATGGCTTTGTTGTAATCTCCAAAAGCAATAGCACCTGCATTTTTCATATCGAATAGTTCGGCCAAGTCTGTTCCTTCGCTATTTTTGGTTAGTGCTCCAATAGGGAATAGAGTAGTGGCTTGGTTTTTAGCTTTGTCGAGTACAAATTTCACTTGCGATTGATTGTCAATCACAGGAAAGCTGTTAGGTTGAAGTGCTATGGCTGTAAAACCACTTTTTGCTGCAACTTGTAATCCGTTTGCAATGGTTTCTCTGTCTTCATAGCCTGGTTCTCCGAAAGAAACGGAAGAGTCAAACCAACCTTGTGAAACATGTAGATTTTCTTTTTCTATAACTTCAATGTTGTTTTCGGAAGCTATGTTTTTTGCAATTTCAATTATGATTCCGTTTTCAATTTTTATATCAACGGTTTGGTTGTGAAACGAACTGTTTTTATCTATTATGGTTGCTTTTTTAATTAAAACGGTTGTCATTTTACGAATTTTTGAATTAGTAGTTCAATCAATAAGAAAAGTAATGTGCCAATAATAAACCATTTCCACAATGCAGTATCGGTTCGTTTTGAATGTAAATCGTTTAAAACGGTTTCAATGCTGTTTACGGTTGTGGTTTTATTGAAAAGTGTTGTGTTTGTATTGTTTAAATCGCTTTCTGTTCTTGGATAGTTGAAACTGATTTCTTCTATTGTGTTTTCAGTTTGCTTTATGTTATAGTTTCCTGCTAATTCTGGATAATCTCCAAAGGCTAGCTTTACTTTTGCATTTATAATTTGTTGCTGTGGAATGAAGCTGTTTTGTTTGTTTGTAATGCTTACAACTTCGTCTTTAGATAAGATAGCATCAATAATTATAGTTTCATTTTCACCTATTGTAAATGTGTTGGTTTTTGAATTTGTTTTGGATTGTGACATATTGTAAAAAGTAGGCACAATTAAAGGTGAGTTTTGAAAATTTGAGTTTTGTTTGTTTATGGGTGCTGTAAAAACAAATAGATTTCCAATTTTGTTTGAAATTGAAATGGCAAAGTTGGTATTGTCTTCAAATTGTAAAATGGGTAATCCATTTCCTGAAGGGATAAAAGATTTTGTTACTTTAGGATATTGAAAGTTACTAACTTTTTTCTCAAATACATTTTTATAAATAGGGTGATTAAAACTTATTTTCGTGATTTGTTTTTCTGTATCAGTAGTGTTTAAAAATTTAAAAGAACCAAAATTTTTACAGAAATTATTTAAGTTTTGAATGTTGTTTTCTATTGATGGGATAAGGATAATTGTTCCTCCTTTGTTGTAAAAAGAGAGTAGAGTAGTTCCTAGTGCTTGTGGAATTTCGGAAATTTCGTTTAAAATAATAGTTTGTTGGTTTTCAATGCTACTATAGTTTAATTTTGTTAGTTCGGTATTAGTAACAACAAACTCATTTTCGGTTAGTATTTTATTTAAAAATTTGTTTTTTTCTTCTGTTCCAATGATAATTGCATTTTGTTTTTTGGGTTGTGAAATGCTAAAGTAAAATTCATTATCATATTGTAAACTATTGTCTTGTAGTGTTACTTTTCCATGAAAAGAATTTTTAGGAATATTTATTTTTAGTTCTTTTTCTGTTTTGTCAAATGTAACTTGTGATTTTGCAATTAATGCTTCTTTGTTATACACTGCAACAGGAATGGCTTCTTCTGTTTTACCATACGATTTTAAAGTGATTTTTATTTCATAAAAGGCATCTAAAACTTGTGATAGGGTAACGTTTTCTATGCTAATGTTGTTTTTGTTTTCTGCAACAGGGTTTATAAAGTAAACTTGATTTGTTTGGTTTAAATCTTCAATTTTTTTAGAATTTGTTCCAATAGCATCTGTAATTATCAGATAATCTTTTTTAGTGTTGGGTTTTTTAGAATCGATTTGTGTTAATAAAAAATCTAATTCAAATGGAAGTGCTGAATATTCTATTTTTTGTAATTCACTTTGTATGGTTTTAATGTCAACATCCCAAAAGACATTATTGTTTGTTAAAAGTGAAAAATTTTGTGTTTCTGGAAGTGATTCTAATAATTCTTGAATGCTTCTTTTTAATAGCTCTCCTTTGTTTCCTTTGGCTTGCATTGAAAAGGAGTTGTCTACTAAAATGATTAATTCATTTTCTTTGTTTTTAGATTCTTTTGCAGTAAAAAAAGGTTGAGCAAAAGCGAATATTAATAGAGCTAAAAGAAGTAAGCGTGTTGCTAAAAGTAACCATTTTTTTAGCGTACTACTTTTTCGGGTTTCTTGTTGTAGTTGGCGTAATAGTTTTACGTTTGTAAAATATTCTTTTTTAAATTTACGGAGTTGGAATAAATGCACTAAAATTGGTATAACCAATAAAAATAGGAAGTATAAAATCTCTGGATGTTTAAACTGCATTTATTTTATTTTTATTTAGAGGGTATTCGTTTAATAATGCCCAAAAATACAAAAATCTTGTGGTTTTTAGTTAAAAGTAGATGGTTGTTCTTATTTATTTTTTTTGATGTTTTTGTAAGATAAAAAAATGAGGAATAATAATGGTATTGTAGTAATAAAAAATAGTTTGAATATTTTTAATAAAATACTTGATGCTATTATAATTAGTAGAAAATAGAAAATGTTTAGAAAACTATTTTTCCATCCTTTTTTTACAGAACTATCGTAGAAAAGAGCTGCTAATGGTGAGAATAGAACCAAAATTCCTATTATACCAAAAAGAAGCATTAGTCTTTTGATTTATTCTTGCCGTTTTTAAAACGTACTTTTTCCACAATAGGTTCTTTTTTAGGAAGTGGTTTCTTCTTTGGTTTTGGCTTAAAAGTTGTTGTTTGTTTTTTGAAGCTCTCTGTTTTTGGTTTTATTTCTCGTTTTTCCGTTGGAGCATCATTTTTATGGCTTTTAATTACATCCATTGGGTTTTTAGGGTTTTCCTTTGTACCACGAAGATGAATAACTAATCCATTTAGAAAATTACGTAGCAATTGATCTCCACATTCTACATAATTAGGGTGATCTTCTTTTCTAAAAATGTTACCAAGTTCGCCTTTTGAAACTCTAAAGTCTACTAATTCTAAGATTTCAACAATTTGATCGTCACGTAATTGAAGTGCAACTCTTAGTTTTTTAAATATATCGTTATTTGTCATGTTTATAAAATATAGGGTTCAAAGATATCTAATTAAATTTAGAATTATTATTTTTACAAAAAAGAATGTAATAATATGGATGATTATCAAGAAAAGATTAGCTTATTACAAGAGATGATTTCTTTTGCTTTAGTAGACGGAGAATTACACGATAGAGAGTATGATTTCATTGAAATGGTGTCGCAAGAACTTGAGATTGATAAGGCTTCTTTTTTGAAGCTTTTTGAGAAAAAAGCGCAAAAAAAGATTATTAAGGATGAGTTTAGTAGGATTTGTCAATTTTATAGGTTGTCTTTATTAATGCATTCAGATGGCATTTTGCATGAGAGAGAACAAATTAAGATAAATGAAATAGGCATTAATATGGGTTTAAATCCGTATGCTATGAAACGTGTTCTTCATTTAATGAAAAATTCTCCTAATAGAATGATTGATGGGGAAGTTTTATTATCGGTTTTTAGTGAACAGCATAATTAAAAAGATTGATTTTAAAATCAATCTTTTTAATTTGTTTATAAGGTAGTTTAAAGCGAAGCAATTATTGCTTCGGTAGAAGCTCTTAGCTTATAGTCTTCTTTGATATAATCAAAAATAATTGTACCCTTTGTATCTACTACATAAGTGGCTGCAATAGGTAGTTCTCCAAGTTGGTTGTTATTACTTTTTTCTAAATTTATTCCAAAATTCAGGTAAATATCTAGTAATTCTTTAGGTAGTTTATAAGTTAAATTAAATTTGCTAGCTGTTTTATTGTCTTTATCAGTTAGTACTTCAAATTCAAGATTGTTTTTTTCAATTGTGTTTAATGAATTATCGGGTGTTTCTGGAGTTATTGCAATTAGAGAAGCTCCTTTTTCTTTTATTTGAGGAAGAATCTCTTGTAAGGCTTTTAATTCTAAATTGCAGTATGGACACCAACCTCCTCTATAAAAAGCAATGATTACTTTACCTTTTTTTATTTGTTCTTGAATAGAAATTATTTTGCCTGTTGCATTTGGTAACTCAATTGTTGGGATTTTATCTCCTGTTTTTAATGCTTGATTGACTAAATTGCTACTTTCTAATTCTTGTATAGCATTTTTCATTATAGCTAGAACTTCTGCTGGAATTTTAGCGGCACTTTGATCTGCGTATTTCTTTAATTCGTCTGTTAAATTCATTTGTTTATTTTTTTTGTAAAGTAACAATCTCTAAAATTATTTTAATGTTAGTTGCCTTACAAAAGCAATGTTTTTTGATTTTTTATATCGATTTGAAGATTCTAATTCTTTTCTTTTTTGATATTTAAAAAACTGAAATTTAGTCAGTTAAATAAAAGTTAATTATTAAAAATAAAGTCAAAATGACCTTTTTATGCTTTATGCAAATGTCATTTTGACTTTTTTATATTTTGGAATGTCTTTTGTTTGATACTAGGAAACGTATAACTTAAAAAAATAAATTATGAACATAGTAAAAACAAATCCAAAAGTATTTTTTCCTTCTATAATAGAAGAATTATTTAAGCCTGATTTTTTTGGAGGAACTCAAGATTTTACAACTAAAGTTCCTGCGGTAAATGTAAAAGAAACTCAAGTTGGTTTTTCAATAGAATTGCTTGTGCCTGGTTTTAAAAAGGAAGATTTTAAAATTGAAATTGATAATGATCTTTTAACTGTTTCATCAGAAGTTACCAAAGATTTAGAAGAAAAAATAGAAACCGATAAATATACGCGTAGAGAGTTTAGTTTTTCATCATTTAAACGTTCTTTTTCTTTACCAGAAACAGTTAACAAAGAGGCTATAAATGCAACTTATGTTGATGGAATTCTATATTTAACTCTTCCAAAAAGAGAAGAAACATTACCAGAACCAAAGCGTTTTATTAAAATTGGTTAATTTTTTTATGTATTTAACAAAATAGCCTAATGTACTCATTAGGCTATTTTGTTGTTTTTAATTTCCAAATAAAATGGGTTATTAAAGTTGTAATTGTACCAAATATCCAAAAATTTAGTGTTATTGCAAATGCAGGTAAACCACATTTTATTTGTCCTTTGGGAAATTGAGGGAAAAATAATTTTGGAAATATAAAAAAATGACAAATTAAAATTAAAATAGAGATTATAAGAATAGGTATTTTTAGTAAAAATCTATTTATTAAATAGAATAGTATTAGTTGCAAAAGGGAAATGCTTAAAATGAAAAAGAGGATCATAATTGTGTTTTTGGGTTTGGTTCTACTTTTCTTTCATTTATGTTTTCTTCTTTTAATGATTTTAATTAAATTTTATGTTTTTGAGATTTATTTTAAGACTAATTGTTATTTTTATATTTAAAGGAATCAGCATAATATTCAATTTGTTCGATTATGTTTTCATCAATATCTTTATTAGATTTTAAATAATTCATTACATTATTATAGCCATTGTAAAATAATCTATCTTTAGATAAGGCGCAGTTTGCATCAAAACTTGTATCATTATTTGCGGCAAGTAAAAGAGGTATGTCTTCTAAGTGTTTATAATCTGCTAAACTATCATAACAAGTTTGTAGTGTTACTAAGAAAGACTCACTTTCATTACAGTTTTCAATTTCTTGTTTTAATAGAAATCTTAAAATTTCCAAATAGTCATTATCTTTTATAATAAAATTAGGGATGAGTAATTCGATTATATTACTTCGTGTTTTTTCATTTAAATCAAATCCTCCATCCCAAGTATCTAATTCATCATTATTCCATTTGAATGCTATTAATGCGAGTACTTCATTATTAGGAAGTTTAGGCTTGGCAATATTAATTTTATCAAGTATTTCTTTTGGAGTCATTAAATCCGTAATGGTTTGCGTTTATATAGGGTTTATTCCTGCTGTAATGAAAATGTTTTGTAATTCTTTTTCAATAGGAAATGGTTTTAATGGAGGTACGTTTGCTCCACCTGGATTACCTACAGGGATTTTACCTACAAATGATTTTATTCCTCCAAAAATTAGTCTTGGAATTTGTCCCACTATTTCTTTACCATTTTTTATTTTGAATCCAAATACAAGCATTTTCCAATGAACAAGACTATGTGAATATGGATATTTTTGTCCAATGATATGTGCTCTTTCTAAATGATTCCAAGCTTTTTCTAAATTGCCTGATGCATATTCTATTTTATAATTTTCTAATTCTATTTCGAAAAAAGGTTTGAGAGATTTAGGTATTAAGGTATAAAATTTCATAATAATTGAATTAGTATTTTAAATAGAATAAGAATTATAAATTTATTTAGGGTTGTTTATTTTCTATTTAAATCGGTTATTAGTAATGGGTTGTCTTTTTTTAATTCCAATATGAGTTTTTCTACTTCGGTTGTTGTTGGATTGGCATTTAGTTTTTCTACTTCATTTTCTGTTATACCTACGAGTTGCAGAAATGATACTTCACCATGAGGAGTGTTGATTTTTCCAAGTTCAGGATCTAATGCTATTACAAAACCTGTTATTTTTGTTTCAGTGTTTAATCTTATTGGACCGTTTGCAGGAATAAAATGATTTTCTTCAAACCAGTTTCCACTTTTATAAACATATCGTGCTAGATTGTTCATGACTTGTACAGCCCATAATGGATCATTTTTATCATCTTCAAAAGGTTTTAATCTAAAAGTAAATTCAAATCCCCATTTACTAAATTCTTCGCCTGCTTTTTCTTCATTATAGTATAAATCAGACATTCCATAACTAATGATGTGTCTATGTAATTCTTGCTTTTCAGAATCATAAATGCTGGCACCATCTATAGGATCAGTTCCGCCTGCAACATAGTGAAGTCCGCATAATGGACCATAGTGTCGAGGTTCTGTTTTTCCGTATATTTTTTCTAGTGAAGCATCTATTGATAACCAGCCTACTGAATCTTCTTCAGTAAATGTTTTTTTATATAGTTCTTTATCCATTATTTTAATTTTATTATGCTTTAATTTTATAAAGTAACCATTCTTCATCATCATTAGGAAGTTTGGCTATTCCTTCTAGTTTTAAATCTAGTTTTTCTAATAGTTTTTGAGATGAAAAATTATCTTTTCTTGTAATGGCTATTATTTCTTTTAATTTAAATTCTTCAAATGCACTGTTTTTTAATTTTTCTACTGCTTCAAATGCATATCCTTTTTTTCCATATTCTGGAAGAAAGGCGAAGCCTATATCAATACCATCTAATCCTTCTCTGTCATATAAACCACAAGTTCCTATTTTAGCATTGTCTGATTTTCGTATTATAGTGTAATTAGAAAAGCTCAGCTTTTCAAGTTGTGATAGCATCTTATTTTCAATATATATAGCTGCATCTTCAATAGTTCTAATGTTTCTATCTCCAATATATTTTAACCAGCTAGGAGTATTAAATAATTCAAATATAAATTTTGCATCTTCTTTAGATGTTGGTCTAAGAATTAATCTTTCAGTATCAAAAGTTTTAAAATCAGTCATTTAAAATTTGTCAGATGTGTTTTTTGTAGCTTTTTTATTATGATTTATTACAAATATAATGATTATTTTTTATAAATATAAAAGCTTTAAAATAGAGAAAAAATGAAATAATTTTTGGAAGTATTTATCTTTTGAAAGTTATTAATATTTTATTTATTAAATATTCTATCTATAAAATTACATTTCTCATATAGCTCAATTTTTATTGAAGAGATTAATCGCTTTTTTAAACTAATTTGAGTAAAGTTTGGTATTTATTATTACTTATACTTTTTAGTAAAAAATAACTATTAAAGTTACAAACTAATTTTAAGAAAAATAATTATTTATGTTTTTTAAAATCAATAAGTTAATCTTAATAAGATTATAGTATTTCTGCCAAAAAATGATAGTAAAACAGGTATTTGTACGCTGTTTTTTTAACTACCTTTAAATTAAATTTGAAAAAATTAACAAGTGTTTATATATGAGCAATCATTTACATTTACAAGTAGAAAAGAAAAGCAGATTATTAATCATAATCTTTTTCTTATGTACGAGTATATCCTTTTTTGCTCAAGAGGAATGTTTAATTATTGGTCGTACTACAGGAGAATTATCTATTAAAGAAAAATTAAATATTAGAGTATTTGGATTTAGTAGTTCTCTTTCAGGTCAAGTTACATTGCCAGGTGTTTCTATTAATGTTATTGAAGGAGATAGTGTAAACATTGATTTTTGGAATATTTCTCAAGGAAATCCTGTTTCTTTATATTGTGAAAGTATAGAATTTTTACAAAAAGAGGAGAATGGAAAAGTGATGAAAGAGAAGAAACCTATTGACCACATGGAACATGGTTTTTATTCATTTAAAGCAGAAAAACCGGGTGTTTACCTTTATTATAGTCCAGAAAATAATCCTTTTAATTTTCAAGCAGGAATGTTTGGAACTATCATTATACAACCAAAAAAGAACGATTCTTTATCTGAAAAAAAAGGGAATGAAGCATTATGGTGTAGTCATGAAATAGATACAAAATGGCATACTGATCAAATTATGAATGTGGCACATGATGATATAAATAAGCCAATAGTTCTTCCTAAATATAATCCTGATTATTTTTTGATTAATGGTAAAATGATTAAAGATATAAAAGGATTACAATCTTTAAATGATATTAAAAGTGAGGGTGTTTTATTAAGATTAGTCAATTCAGGATTATATCTTCATGAAATAGCTTTACCATCGAGTATGAAATTTAAATTAATTTTTGGAGATGCGAATCATGTATTGGTTTCATCTAAAGAAATTAAAATACAGCTTTATCCTAAAGAGTGTTTAGAACTACTTCTTTTTTTAGAGAATATAGAGGAAAAGGAACGAATTCTTTATCGCTTTATTGATCCAATTTTGAAAAAAGTACATTTTAAAGCAAATATTCCTGTTTTTTATTAATATTCAAACCAATAATTATGAAAACAACATTATTTTATAGTATTATTCTTTTATCATTCTCACTTGCATTTTCACAAAGTAAGCCTACTTTTTCTGTAGTAGGGAATGCAATAAATAAAGAAAGTTTATCAAAAAATAAGCGATTAGATATATCAAAAATTAAAGTTGAAAATATTTCTAATAAACCAATATATCTTGTGTGGGAAACAATATATAATTCATTTCCAAAAGAATGGGATTGTTCTATGTGTCAGCATGGAGCTTGTCAAATAGGAATTCCTAAAGGTTCCGTTTTTAATAAACTAAACGCAGATCAGCAAGGCTTTATAGCAATTCATGTAATTCCGGCTAAAAAAGCAGGTAAAGGAGTTGTTAAGTTTAAAATATATGATAAAGCAAATCCTGATTATTCTGAAATTCTAACTTTTGAAGTAGAAGCACTCTAATGTAAACAAACAAATAATCAATATTCACTAAAAACAGACAAAATGAAAAAACTAATTCTTTTATTATCAACTATTTTGATTACAGGCTTAAGCTATAGTCAAAGTAAAAACAACGTAAAATACGTGCGATTGAATGCTTCTTCTCCTGAAGCACAAGCTGATTTGGAAGCCATGAATGTTGCTTTCAAGAAAATGCGAGAGATGGACTGTAGTAATGGTATAGCTTGGTATTATCAAGGTGCTATGCATAATATTCCAAAAGAGATTAACGGAAAAAATGTACTTTGTCCGGAATATCAAACTAGTGCAGATAAATTATGGGCTTGGGGAGATTGTACACATAATGGAACACAAAATGCAAAACTACATTTTCTTCTTTGGCATAGAATGTATATTTGGTACTTAGAAAAGATAGTTAGAGAATTATCGGGGAAAGCTGATTTTGCCTTGCCATACTGGAATTATGGGCAAAATAATACGATGCCAAGTTTGTTGAGTAATAAAGAAACTTCTTTATATGAACAAGCAAGGTATAGTGTGCTTAATGAAGGGAAACCTATTCCTGCGGATAATGTGGAGCAGATTGAGTTAGCACTTAATGAGTTGAAAACAAACCCTACTTTTACAGGAGATGCTGGTTTTAGTAGAAGTTTAGAAGGTTCGCCTCATGGTTATATGCATGATTTAATAGGAGGATCATATGCTAATCCAAGTGAGACTTTTTTTAATGAAATTTATCAATTGAATGATTATTCAGGATTAATGGCAAATGTGCCTTCTGCTGGTTTTGATCCTGTTTTTTGGTTACATCACAGTATGGTGGATCGTATTTGGGAATCTTGGGATGTTACGGCTTATGGACAACGTCCTACGTTAGCAGAATTAGAAGCCAATCCTTGGGTTTATGAATTTATACAACCTGATGGAAGTCATATTACCTATACTATGAAAGAATTATATGATGTAGTGTTTAATTTAGATTATAGTTATGATAATTTACTTTATACTTCTGAACCTGCTGTTTTAGCAACCAATGAATCAATGGCAAAGAGTAAGATTGCGTTTCAAGATCCAAAAACAAAAGTTATTTGGGAACAAAAAGTAGGAAAAACACTTGGAGATGATGTTTTTAAGCATAAAATAGTTAATACTTTATCGAAAAGTACTAATAAAGTTTTAAAAAGTAGCGCTAATGCTTATATAGTGTTGAATTTAGATGTAGTAGTTTATAAAGAGCCAAAAGATTATTATACGGTATATCTTCGCTATCCTGGAAAAGAAGATCAATATGTTGGAACAATGACTTTTTTTGGTGTTGCTCATGATCATGGAACAGGAGAAAACCATACTATAGGAGAAAATGGTGTAAAACTAAATTACTCTTATTATGTTTCTGATGATTTATTGGATTCTGATAAAAACTTTGAGGTAATAATCAAAAAGAAAGGTGGTGGAGATGTGAAAGTTACATTGGAGAAAATCAGTATGACAACTATCAACTAGATCTAATTTTATATTTTAAAAGCGATACTTAAAATGAGTATCGCTTTTTTTATTATATAGAGTTTTTCGTAATTTTTTGAATAGATTAATTAAAAGACTTCTATGCTAAACAGTATTATTTTATAATAATATCATATTTTGACAATAAGCCTTGTAATCCTTCTAGTGAAAATTGTGCTTTTTTTATTTTATTTATTTCAGGATCAAGAGTGTAGTTGAAACTTGTTGTGAAATCAGCTTTGTTAAGTGTTGTTTCTATGAAAACGGTTCTGCGTAAGTCGCAATGATCAAAGATTGCTTCTGTTAAATCGGTTTTCATAAAATCGGCAGAAACAAGACTACAACCTGTAAATCTTATTTTTTTTAATTTTAAAGCATAAAATTTGGAATAATCTAAAAGGCAGTCTGTAAAATTAAAATCGTAAATAACTTGATCTGTCATGGCAAAATTTACATTTGTAAAGTCGCATTTAAAAAATTCTACACCACGTAAAGAAACATAATTAATTTTAGTATCATTAAAATTACATTCTGTAAATGTACAATCTATAAAATATACGCTAGTAAAATAGCAGTTTCTAAAATCACAATTGATAAATTGACAATTTTCAAATTCTTTATATTTAATATCATCTTCTTTGAAAATATTTCCTGAAAATTGTTGATCTTGAAAAAAATCGTTTGTCATTTTACGATATTTTGGATATTTGTTTTTATAATAACATTTACAAAGTTGAATGTAGATGATGTGTTATTTCTTTTTCCGTTTAGCTGCTTTTTTTGCTTCAGCAGCTCTGTTTCTAGGCGCTGTTTTTCTAGGTTTTGTTTTTCCAGGTCCACCAAGATTTACTTTCTTATTTTTATCTTTCTTTTCATGGAAAGCAGCACCTCTTTCGTCAGTATTTATTTTTTTACCAATAGATTTAAATCTACGTTTGTCTTTTTCAAATTCAAGTTTTTTCTCTGAAATTTCAATAGAATCGGGCATTTCTAAAATATCAATTTCCATATTCATTAGCATTTCAACAGCTAATAATTTTTCGTCTTCATAAGGTGCCACAAAACTAATAGCAATACCTTCTTTGTCAGCACGACCTGTTCTACCAATTCTATGAATATATTGTTCTGGAATTTCAGAAAATTGTAAATTGAAAACATGAGTAATATCTGAAATATCTAAACCACGAGCCATTACATCGGTTGTGATGATTCCTCTTAGTTTTGCATTTTGAAAATTAGCCATTGTACTCAAACGGTAATTTTGAGATTTATTAGAGTGGATTACTCCAAACTGATCTGGGAAATCTTCATTTAATAATTCAAAAGCAACATCTACTAATTTTTTATTGTTTACGAAAATTAAAACACGCTCTGTTGTTTCATCTGTAGATAAAAGATGTTTAATTACGTTAACTTTCGTAAGGAAATTAGGTACATGATATAATTTTTGAGTAATTTGCTCTAATGGTGTTCCACTAGGAGCTAAAGATACTTCTTCTGGAAATTCAAAAAATTCATCTAAAACAGCATCTACATCTTCAGTCATAGTAGCAGAAAACAGAATATTTTGTCTTTTGCTTTTCATCATAGATAGGATAGATGTTAATTGAACGCGAAAACCAAGATTTAAGATTTCATCAAACTCATCAATAACTAATTTTTGTAAAGCATCGAAACGTAAAACTCCATCAAGAGCTAAATCCATTGTTCGTCCTGGAGTTCCTACTAAAATATCAACTCCTTCAGCTAAACTTTTACGTTGAGTATTGATATTAACGCCTCCATAAATACCAAGTGAACGAACAGACATAAATTGGGTTAGTTTCTCTACTTCTTCCACTACTTGAACTACAAGTTCACGAGTAGGTACAAGGATAAGAACTCTAGGAGAATCTGTATTTTGAAATTTCCATTGTTTTAAAATAGGAACTAAATACGCAAATGTTTTACCCGTACCAGTTTGAGCAATTCCCATCATGTCTCTTCCTGATAAAACCACTGAAAATGATTTTTCCTGAATTGGAGTTGGATGAACAAAACCTAGTTCATCTATTGCTTTTTGAAGTGATTTAGGTAAGTCGAAATCTTGAAATGTTTTCATCAATGCTGTATTTTGGGCAAAGGTACGTAATCTTTTTGGGATTGAAGATGTTGCTTTATGTAACTTAGATTACATTTTTTGAGAATAGTTTTTTGTAATTTCGTAATATAAAAGAAATAGTTATGAATGAAAAATTTAATGCACTTATAGGACAGGAACAATTAACCTTGGTAGATTTTTATGCTGACTGGTGTGGACCGTGTAAAACAATGTCGCCTATATTACAAGAAACAAAATCGATATTGAAAGATGAGGTTAAAATTATTAAAATAAATGTTGATCAATATCAAGATTTAGCGAGTGAGTTTATGGTAAGAGGTGTGCCGACTTTAATTTTATTTAAAGAAGGTAAAATGTTATGGAGACAATCAGGAGTTGTTTCATCAAGAGACTTAGTTTCAATTATTAAACAGCAATTGAATTAATTTTTTTGTATATTTAGACGTCAAAAAAGAATTGTTTTTAGATATAAATGGTTTAAAAAGATTCAAAAATTGATTTCTTAAATTATTTAAAATAAAATACGAATGAAATTTAGATTAGTAATTATTAGCTTTGTTTTCTTAGCAGCAACTGCTTGTTTAAAAGAAAAAACAGAAGGTATTACCGTTTCTGATGTTGTGTTTGAGCAGAGAATGAATGAGAAAGATGTGCAATTAGTTGATGTGAGAACTTCTGATGAGTTTTCTTCTGGGCATCTTATAAATGCTATGAATATTGATGTTAAAGCCGATGATTTTGATGTTAAAGTGACTAATCTAGATAAACAAAAACCAGTTTTAGTATATTGTAAATCAGGAGGAAGAAGTAGTAAAGCTGTTGAGAAACTTAAAAATCTAGGTTTTACTAATATTGTAGAGTTAGATGGAGGAATTACGAGTTGGAAAGCGAATGGAAAACCAATAGAAAATTAATTTAATATTATATATCTTATGAAAAAAAATATTGGGAATGGGGATCGTTTTCTTCGAATTATTATTGGTGTAATTGCATTGATATTAGGGCTTTCAGGTTCTATTGATGGTACACTAAAATGGATTGTATTAGTATTAGGTTTAGTAATGGTTGTTACATCTTCAATACAATTTTGCGGAATTTATGCACTTTTAGGTATAAATACTTGTAAAGTGAAGCATCATAAGAAAAATAAAAGATAAAAAAAACCGACCATAAGGTCGGTTTGATATTTAAAAATTAGGAGACAGATTGTATTTTTTATAAAAATTATCAAGTGCTTCTAATACTTGGTCTTCATTGTCAACAATTGTAAATAAATCTAAATCGTGAGAGCTTACATTGTTGAATTTTTCTAAAAGTACTGTTTTTACCCAATCCATTAAACCGCTCCAGAACTCTGTTCCGACTAATATTATAGGGAATTTAGCAATTTTTTTAGTTTGAATTAGCGTAATTGCTTCAAATAATTCATCCAATGTTCCAAAACCACCTGGCATTACTACAAATCCTTGAGAATATTTTACAAACATTACTTTTCTTACGAAGAAATAATCAAAATTTAAGTTTTTATCTCTATCAATATAAGGGTTGAAATGTTGTTCAAAAGGTAAATCGATGTTTAAACCTACCGAAGTTCCACCACCATAATGAGCTCCTTTATTTCCAGCTTCCATAATACCAGGACCACCACCAGTAATAACACCATAACCACCTTTACTAATTTTATAGGCTATTTTTTCAGCTAATAAATAGTATTTGTCTTCTGGTTTTGTTCTTGCCGAACCAAATATAGATACACAAGGGCCAATTCTTCCCATTGCTTCATATCCATTAACAAATTCAGACATGATTTTAAAAATTGCCCAAGAATCGTTTGTTCTTATTTCGTTCCAAGTTTTTTGTTTGAATTTCTCTTGAATTCTGTAATCTTCGTTTTCGTATTGCTCTAATGCCATTTTTCTTTTCTTATTTTAAAATTAATCAAGCTTGCTAAGATAATTCTTTTTTTAAAAACTGGGCAGTATAACTTTTCTTATTTTTTATAATTTCTTCGGGTGTTCCTTTTGCTATTAATTGTCCACCACCTTTTCCGCCTTCATATCCAATATCAATAACATAATCGGCTAGTTTTACAACATCTAAGTTATGTTCAATAATTAATACAGTATTTCCTTTGTCTACTAATTTATTGATAACATCCATTAAAACACGAATATCTTCAAAATGTAGACCAGTTGTAGGTTCATCTAATATATAAAAAGTATTACCTGTATCTTTCTTTGAAAGTTCTGTTGCGAGTTTTACTCGTTGCGCTTCACCACCAGAAAGGGTTGTGCTTTGCTGTCCAAGAGTTATATAGCCTAATCCAACATCTTGGATGGTTTTTACTTTTCTATATATTTTTGGAATGTTTTCAAAGAAGTCTACTGCTTCGTCAACAGTCATATTTAATATATCGGAAATAGATTTTCCTTTATATCTGATTTCTAAAGTTTCTCTATTAAAACGTTTACCTTGACATGTTTCACATTCTACATATACATCAGGTAGAAAACTCATTTCTATAGTACGAACACCAGAACCTTCGCAAGTTTCACAACGACCACCTTTTACATTAAAGCTGAAACGACCAGGTTTGTATCCTCTAATTTGAGCTTCTGGTGTTAGGGTAAATAGACTTCTTATTTCTGAGAAAACATCAGTATAAGTAGCAGGATTACTTCTTGGAGTTCTTCCTATTGGACTTTGATCTATGTCAATTACTTTGTCAATATGTTCTAGTCCTTCAATTTTTTTATATGGTTGTGGTTTTTTTACTGCATTAAAGAAGTGCGTATTTAAAATAGGGTAGAGTGTTTCGTTAATTAATGTAGATTTCCCACTTCCAGAAACACCTGTAACACAGATTAGTTTTCCTAATGGAAATTCTACAGTTACATTTTTTAAATTATTTCCTGTTGCACCAGTTAACTTTAGTGTTTTTCCATTTCCTTCTCTACGTGTTGTAGGAACTTCAATACTCATTTTTCCATTCATGTATTGAGCGGTAATAGTATTGTGCTTTAAAATTTCTTGTGGAGTTCCTTCGCTAATAATTTGACCACCGAAACGACCAGCTTTTGGACCAATATCAATAACATGATCAGCTCTTTCAATCATGTCTTTATCATGTTCTACAACAATAACAGAATTTCCTAGATCGCGAAGGCTTTCTAAGGACTTTATTAAGCGTTCATTATCTCTTTGATGTAAGCCAATACTAGGTTCGTCTAAAATATATAAAACGCCTACTAATTGTGATCCAATTTGTGTTGCTAAGCGAATACGTTGTGCTTCTCCACCAGATAATGTTTTAGAACCTCTATTTAAGGATAGATAATTTAAACCAACATCAAGTAAAAATTGAAGTCGAGCAATTATTTCTTTTAATATTTCAGTTGCAATAGTCGCTTGTTTTTCGGATAAATGCTTTGGTAAATTAGCAAACCATTCTGCTAATTCAGAGATATCCATTTGGACTAAATCTCCTATGTTTTTTTCATTTATTTTAAAATAAAGTGCTTCTTTTCTTAAACGTGTTCCATTACATTCAGGGCAATCATTTTCGTCCATGAATTCTTTTGCCCAACGCTTTATGGAAGCTGAATTACTTTCTTCATATTGATTTTTGATAAAGTTTGAAATTCCTTCAAAATCAATTTTATAGTCTTTTGTAATTCCCATTACTTTAGAAACAACAGAGAATTTTTCATTTCCTCCATATAAAATCATTTCCATTGCTTCTTTTGGAAGTGTTTCAATAGGGTCTGTTATTTTGAATTCAAATTTTTGTGCAATTATTTCTAATTGTTTAAAAATCCATGAATTTTTATAATCTCCTAGAGGAATAAAACCACCGTTTTTTATAGATAGTTTTGGATTAGGTATAATTTTTCCAAGATTAATTTCGTGAACGGTTCCTAATCCGTTACAATTAGAACAAGCTCCTTTTGGAGAGTTGAAAGAAAAGTTATTAGGTTCAGGATTAGGATAAGATATTCCCGATGAAGGACACATTAATGTTCTACTATAATAGCGTGCTTCTTGACTTTCTTGTTCAATTACCATTAAAATATCATCTCCATGGTACATTGCCGTTTTAATACTTTCATTTAATCTTTTATCAGTATCTTCATCATCTTCAATGGCAAGTCTATCAATTACAATTTCGATATCATGTGTTTTATATCGATCTATTTTCATTCCAAATTCTAAATCCTTAATTTGTCCATCTACACGAACTTTTAAAAAACCTTGTTTTGAAATTTGTTCAAATAATTCTCTATAATGTCCTTTTCTAGAACGAATTACAGGCGCTAATATGTTAATTCTTTTGCCTTGAAAGTCTTCAATAATAAGTTTTTTTATTTGCTCATCTGAGTAAGAAACCATTTTCTCTCCTGTATTATAGCTATAAGCATCTGCTGCTCTGGCATATAAAAGACGGAGAAAGTCATATATTTCGGTTATTGTACCAACAGTTGAACGCGGACTTTTACTAGTTGTTTTTTGTTCAATTGCGATAACAGGTGAAAGACCATCAATTTTATCTACATCGGGTCTTTCTAATCCACCTAAAAATTGTCTGGCATAAGCTGAAAAGGTTTCAATATATCTACGCTGACCTTCTGCATAAATAGTATCAAATGCAAGGGAAGATTTTCCAGAACCCGATAATCCAGTTATAACAACTAGCTTTTCTCTGGGAATGGTAACATCTATATTTTTTAGGTTATGTGCTCTTGCACCTATGATCTCAATAGTATCGTCTGTGTTTAACATAATTTTTGGCAAAATGCAAAGATACTATTTTTAAGTAGATAAGTATTTTTGATTTTTAAATTAGATGGCTATTTTTTAATAAATTAAAATTATTTAGGAATAGGATTAAGAATAAAGCATAATGATTTTAGATTAGTTGTTATTACTAATATTTCTCCTAGACTTTACTGGGGTACTTTTATTGAGAATGGGTTAGAAACAATTGATCTAGATAGTAATTTTGAAATTGTTGAAACTGATTTGGATGCAATAAGTTTACTTGAAGTTGAAAATATCTTGTAGAGATGGAGCTATATTGCTCCTCATGTTTTAATTGCAGATAAATAGGAGTGAGACAAATTAGTCTTGGAACAAAAAATAAATTCAAGTAAACTGGAAGAACCAGAAGTAATATATTATTAGAGTTTATGTTAATTTAAGAATATTTAATGTATTGTTTAAGAATCAAAATGATTATTTTATAGAGGAAAAATCTAAATAAAGCTTAAATTTAAAAAAATAAAAACAGTAGTGAAATATTTTGCTACTGTTTTCTATTGTAATATTATTCAATAATAACTAATTTGTTTTGATGCGATTTTTTTCTAAAATTGAATTAAAATCGTTTAGTTTATTTTGTTTTTTAAATTCACTATGAAGCATTTGAATAAATTGTTCAGTATCTGTTCTATAAGGTGATTTTTGTGCTACATAAATTAAATATGCTTTACACATATTATCTAATCCTTTTTCAAGATCATTTAAATTTTGAGCATAAATAGAACCAAGGCCATAAAATACTTCAGGATTATTAGGTTGAATTTCGCCTAATCTTTCATAAGCTTTTATAGCATTTTTATATTCTTTTTTATAGATATAAACAACACCAATATTTTGTAGAGGCATTAAGCCATTCGGATCTATTTTTAATGATTTTTCATAGGCTTTTATAGCTTCGTCATAATTTTCTAATCTTCTATAGCAAATTCCCATATTGTCATAAGCAAAAGCAAATTCAGGATCTATTTCAACGGCTTTTTTATAATAATTGATAGCTCCTTCAAAATCATTTTCTTTTGTAGCATCTAAACCTTTATTGTAATATTCTAATGCTAAACTATTTTTAGATAATGACTTGGCACTTAGCTTATCGTTTGATTTCATTTTAGATTTTATAACATCACAATTCTCGTTTAAATATCTTTCAATTTCATAGTAGTATTCTTTATATTCCTTAGAATTTGGGTTGAAATTGATAGAAATATCAATTTGTTTTTTACCATCAACTGTTTTTGCTTCTTTTTCTAAGTCTTTAATTTTATCAATTTTAATTCCCATTTGATAAGCGCCAACTTGATTGTCGATACATTTGCTGATTTCTGAAGCTATACTATCTTTAATTTTGTCAAATGTGTTTATTGAATCAATACATATACATGCGTTGTCTGATAGTTCTTTTAAAAATTTTTGTTTGTCAAATTTTATATCTTTTTTTTCTTGAGAAAATGAAATATTCAGAATACAGCAAATAAAAATTGTAAATGCTAATTTTTTCATGTAAAAAGGAATTTAAGATATTAAAAATAGCTTATTTAAATGAATTATAAAAATTATTCAATTACCATTTCTTTAAGTTGATCTCTATATTTTTCAAGAATCATTGTTTTGTAGATAAAACCATAAAAAAGACCATTTTTGAATACAGGTAAAATCGAAGTATCTGTTTTTTCAAATTTTTCCATTACTATTTCCAAACTATCATTATGTAAAACGATTTCTTTTGGAGATTGCATTACTTCATGTGTGGAAGTGTATTTTATTTTAAATGGAGAAAATATAATAGGACGTATATTATCTAAATAAATTAATCCTAAAAATTCTTTCTCTTCATTTAATACTGGAAATACAATATTGTCAGTATGTTTTACAATTTCTACTAATTCTTCTAGAGACTTAGATTCTTGAATAGGTTTGTAATTTGTTAGAATAAAAGTAGATATATCTAAACAGGTTAGAATATTTTTATCCTTATTATTAGTGAAAACTTCTCCTTTATCAGCCAAATGCTTAATGTCAAAAGAATAAGGCTCAAAACGTTTTGAAATAGCAAAACTTACAGAAGAGACAATCATTAATGGAACCATTAGATTATATCCACCTGTAATTTCAGCGATTAAGAATATTGAAGTAAGCGGAGCATGAAATAAACCACTTAAAACACCAGCCATTCCAACTAAAGTGAAATTACTCACAGATAACGGTTTTGTTATTCCTATAAGGTTAAAAAATTTGGCCACAAAAAAACCTAAATATGAACCCACAAAAAGGGAAGGAGCAAAGTTACCTCCATTTCCACCAGAACCAAGAGTTAGACCTGTTGCGTATACTTTAATCATCATTGTTATTCCTACAAAAGCTAGCAATATCCAGTTATTATCTTTAAAATTATCTAATAATGTATTGTCGAGTATTTTTTCAGGATGCGCATTTGCTAAAATTTTGATACTTTCATATCCTTCACCAAATAATGAAGGGAAGAAGAAAATTAAAATGGCTAATAACGAAGCGCCATATAATGCTTTTCTATAGTTTCCAAGTTTTGAATTAGCAAAATGATTTTCAATTTTTCTAAAAGTTCGAGCATAATTTATGGATACAAAGCCAGATAATAAACCAAGTAGTACATATTGAGGAATATTATGATAATCCATAACCTCACCTTGTTTAAAGGTCAATAAAATATCTTCATTAAGAATAATAGTTGAAACTAATGCTCCAGTTGCGGCACTAATCATAATAGGAATAAAAGCTGTAATACTAATTTCTGCTAATACAACTTCTATTGCAAAAAGTACACCAGCAATTGGCGCATTAAAAGCAGCTGCAATTCCAGCAGCAACTCCACAAGCCAATAATAGTGATCTATCTTTATGACTTAATCTATAATTTTGCGCATAATTACTTCCAAATGCTGCTCCAGTAATGGTAATTGGAGATTCTAAACCAGCACTTCCACCAAGACCAACAGTGAAAGAACTAGTAATTATTTGAGAATACATCTGCTTAAAAGGCATCATTCCTCCCTTTCTAGCAACAGCATACATAATATGAGAGGTTCCTTTTTGTATAGATCCATCTAAGAGCTTTGTAACTACTAAAACGGTTAATAAAATACCAATTATAGGCAAAAGACTATTACTATATGGTAAATGAAGTATACCGTCTAAATATTGAGCAAAATTATAAACCCAGTGTGCAAATGTTTTTAAAAGAATTACAGCTAATGCAGATGAAATTCCAACTAAGACACAAGAAAAATAGATAAATTGCCTAGGTGTAACTAATAATTTTAAAATGAAAACGAATCGTTCTAAACGCTTAAAGCCTTTGCTCAATAATCGAATAATAAGATTGGTTTTTTTTGGCGACATTAGAAGATTAAAATTTCTGCGAAGTTAGCCTTTAATTGAAAAATACACTAATCATTCTGTAGTTTTTCTATGCTCATTTTTCTAACTTCTTCAAAGAAAAGGGTAAATTCATTTTCAAAATCATTATAGTAAAGTTTTAATTCGTCTGTAGCAAATTGCATCTTAGATTTAAATTTTGTTCGATAGTCCATTTGATATAAAATAGTACCAATTCCTTCAACTGTTGCATAGCTTAGTAACCAATTTTGATTAACCATGCTAGGTAACATCTTTTGAGTTTTTAGTGTAAGTAATTTAAAATTAGTATCTAATAGTTTGTAAAATGTGTTTATATAAGTTGCTAATGGAACTGAAGAATACGTTTCCCAATTTTTAGCTAAAAAATGATCATAGAAAATATCAATAATTACACCTGAATAGTGACCATATCTTTCATGCAAGCGATGCTTACTTTTTCTAAAAATAGGATGCGCATCTGTAAAAGTGTCAATTTCTCGATGAAGCATAATTCCTTTTCGAATTTCATCAGGGAATTTTAAATAATCATTTCCGCGAATACCATCTGCCATAAAATTACCAATTTTAATCATGTCATTATTTCCAGAAAGATAGATATGGGCTAAGAAATTCATTTTGTCTTTTTTTAAAGTTCCTTTAGATTTTAAAAGGTCAATTACTATATTTGTTTGCAATTTATAATTTATTAATTAAATATTGTAAATCAAAGTTTATAAATCGTATATAAAATAATATGACTTTAATAAAATCAATTTCAGGAATTAGAGGAACAATAGGTGGGAAAGTAGGAGATAATCTTACACCGTTAGATGCTGTAAAATTTGCATCTGCTTATGGAACATTCTTAAAACAAAATAGTAATAAAGAAAAGTTAACAGTTGTTATTGGTAGAGACGCTCGTATTTCAGGACCAATGATTCATAATTTAGTTGTAAACACATTAATAGGATTAGGAATAAATGTTATTGATTTAGGGTTATCTACAACACCAACAGTTGAAATAGCTGTTCCTTTAGAAAAAGCCGATGGAGGTATTATTTTAACAGCTTCACATAATCCAAAACAATGGAATGCTTTAAAGTTGCTAAACGAAAAAGGGGAGTTTTTAAACGGAGATGACGGTGCTGTAATATTAGAAATTGCTGAAGCAGAATCTTTCCACTTTTCAGATGTTGATTCATTAGGAGAAGTTACAGAGAACGACGCATATATGGATATTCATATAGATGAAGTTTTAAACTTGCCTTTAGTTGATGCAGAAATAGTTGCTAAAAGAAAATTTAAAGTAGTTGTAGATGGAGTAAATTCTTCAGGAGGTATTATTATTCCTAAGTTGTTAGAACAAATGGGAGTTGAAGTAGTAGAATTATATTGCGAGCCAAATGGACATTTTCCACATAATCCAGAACCTTTAAAAGAACACTTAGGAGATATTTGTAAACTAGTTATTGAAGAAAAAGCTGATTTTGGAATTGTAGTCGATCCAGATGTTGACCGATTAGCTTTTATTTCAAATGATGGAGAAATGTTTGGAGAAGAGTATACATTAGTTGCTTGTGCAGATTATGTTTTAAGTAAAACAAAAGGAAACACCGTTTCAAATATGTCTTCTTCTCGCGCATTAAAAGATATTACAGAAAAACATGGAGGAAAATATAAAGCAAGTGCTGTTGGAGAAGTGAATGTTGTTACCTTAATGAAAGAAACAAATGCAATTATTGGAGGAGAAGGAAATGGAGGAATTATTTACCCAGAAAGTCATTACGGAAGAGATAGTTTAGTAGGAGTTGCCTTGTTTTTAACTCATTTGGCTAATTTAGATATTACAGTTGCAGCATTAAGAGCAAGTTATCCACAATATTTTATGAGTAAAAATAAAATTGAATTAACACCTCAAATAGATGTAGATTTAATATTGAAATCAATGACTGAGAAATATAAGAATGAAAATATTTCTATTATTGATGGTGTAAAAATTGATTTTCCAACAGAATGGGTACATTTAAGAAAATCAAATACAGAACCGATTATTCGTATTTATACAGAAGCGCCTTCTCAAAATGAAGCAGACGTTTTAGCAGAGCGATTTGTATCTGAAATAAAAGAAATAGCTGGAATTTAATGTTTACGCTCCTTAACTTTTTTCTGTTTTTTCTCTTTTTTAGGTTTTTTATAGGCAATAATATGTTTGTCGTTATATTGGTATGGGGTGTGTCCACCAATTTCTAATTCTACTTTACGGGCTGTGTTTAAATTGATACGACCAAATATAGAAGGAAGGGAAACAGAAACTGACCAATTGCCATTATTTAAATAAAGATAGACACCTTTTTCAATATCATAGTAAAAATTTTGATCAGGGAAATAGATGTGTTTTGTTTTGGCTCTATATCCATGAGCTGGCGCCCAAGGTGGTGGTCCTTGTGAAAAAAGGTCTTGAGGAATGCAAAATAACAGTAGGAATGCTAAAATCAGGAACTGCTTTTTTGTTTTTAATGGGAACATTTTCATAGATTATATTTTATATTTAATTTTCTAGCGTGTATAAAGGTACAAATTTATAATTATAAGAGATAATTTTTAAAAAATTGTGGATTAAAATCTAATTCTATTTTTTTAGAAATGCATTTTATAAAGAGTATCTTTGTTAAAAAAATTACAAGGATGCTTTTTTCGTTTATTATACCCGTTTATAACCGTCCAGATGAAATAGATGAGTTGTTACAAAGTCTAACACAATTAAGCTTTCAATATGCATTTGAAATAGTTATTATAGAAGATGGTTCAACTATAAAATGCAATCAAATAGTTGAAAAATATAAAGATAAATTAGATATAAGCTATTTCTTTAAGTCAAATTCAGGACCAGGAGA
This sequence comes from Flavobacterium sediminilitoris, assembly GCF_023008245.1. Taxonomy (NCBI): domain Bacteria; kingdom Pseudomonadati; phylum Bacteroidota; class Flavobacteriia; order Flavobacteriales; family Flavobacteriaceae; genus Flavobacterium; species Flavobacterium sediminilitoris. Next base: position 3,541,914 of record NZ_CP090145.1, on the reverse strand, counting down.
TTCTAGAAATTTCGGAATGAGAAATGCTAAAGGAGATTATTTCATTATTCTAGATTCAGATTGTATTATTCCTAAAGACTATTTGCAAAAAGTTTCAGATTCTTTGACTTTAGAATTTGTTGACTGCTTTGGTGGTCCAGACAAAGCATTAGATACTTTTTCAGATATTCAAAAAGCGATAAATTTTACTATGACTTCTTTTATTACAACGGGAGGAATAAGAGGAGGAAGCGAAAAAATAGACAAATTTCAACCTAGAAGTTTTAACATGGGACTTTCCAAAAAAGCATTTGAAGCTTCAAAAGGTTTTGGAAATATTCATCCTGGAGAAGACCCAGATTTATCAATTCGATTATGGAAAATGAACTTTAAAACAAAGTTGATTTCAGACGCTTATGTTTATCATAAAAGAAGAATAGATTGGAATAAGTTTTATACTCAGGTAAATAAATTTGGAAAAGCCAGACCAATATTGAATTTTTGGTATCCAGAATATGCAAAAATAACATTTTGGTTTCCTAGTTTATTCTTACTAGGGTTTATATTTAGTATCCTTTTTGCTGTTTTTTCATTTCCTTACTTTTTATTTTGTTATGTATTCTATTTTGGAATGATTTTTGTGAGTGCATTATTACAAAATAAAAGTATTAAAATAGGATGTTACGCTGTTTTTGCAAGCTTAATTCAATTCTATGGTTATGGAAAAGGATTTATTCAGGCTTTTACAAATTTATTTGTACTAAAAAAGAAACCAGAAGAAGCACACCCAGAATTATTTTTTAAGAAGTAATATGACAAAAATTATTGGACTTACCGGGGGAATTGGAAGCGGAAAAAGTACCGTTGCAAAATATATTGCTTCGAAAAATATTCCTGTATATATAGCTGATGATGAAGCAAAAAAAATAATGGACGATGAAAACGTTGTTGTTGAAGTTCAGTTGCTTTTTGAAGAAAATATATTAAACGATAAACATAAATTAGACAGAAAAAAAATTGCTTCAATTGTTTTTCAAAATCCTGAAAAATTAAATCAGTTAAATCAGTTAATTCATCCAAAAGTAAAGCAACATTTTAAAGATTGGTTAAAAACACACAAGAATGCTCCTTTTATTATTAAAGAAGTTGCTATACTATTTGAGACAGGTGGAGATAAAGAATGTGATAAAGTAATATTAATTACAGCACCTGAAAATGTGAAAATGGATAGGATAATGAAAAGAGATAATATTGATAAAAATGAAATATTAAAAAGAATGAAAAATCAACTTTCTGATGATGAAAAATCAAAGAAAAGCGATTTTATTGTGCAGAATATTAATTTAAATGATACTTTTTTGGAAATTGATAAAATTCTTAAAATTTTAAAAATATCGTAATAAATTCTGTTAATGTTAATCTTTGGTTAATGTTTTCACTAAGTAAATGTTAAAATACTAATTTTGTATTGATGAATAAAAAAAGGTTTCGCTTATTGGTTTTTTTAATGAGTTTATCTTTGGTAGGGATAATAATTGTTCAATTATATTGGATAAATACGTCATTAAAAAAGAGTGAAGAGGAGTTTAAGCTTCATGTTCAGCAAATTATAGGTAATGTCGCAGATGCAATAGATAATAAAGAACTGGTTTCATTTTACCAACAATACAATAAAATTAAAGATAGTATAGGTAAAGAACCAGAAACAAACACGTTAAAAGAATTCTTTTTTTTAGAAAGAAATAGAAAAACAAATGAAACAATAATTTATACAAGTTCATTAGTTGCTGAAAATTATGGAATAAATGGATCTTTTTTTGATAAAAATGCAGATACAATAAATGTAGGAAGTCTAGTTTCAAATAGAAAGACAGAAATTTATGCAGGAACTTCAATTGATAATCCTTCGATTGAAATGACTAGAAAGCCAGATGTTACAATAGAAAAATCGGGTAGTTTATCCTCTTTAGATAAAGTTAATTTTCAACTTTTTTTTAAAGATATTGTATCGCAAAGAGCTATTCAAGACAGAATAGGCAAACAAGAACTTGAAAAATATTTAAAAGACGAGTTAGATAAATATCAAATAAAAACACCATTTGAGTTTGGTATTTATAGTAATGGTCTTGCAACAAAAATACGTTCAGATAAATTTAAGTATGATAAAAGATCTACTTATGGAATTCCTATCTTTCAGGATAATGAAGGAATGAGTCAATATCAATTATTGGTTACATTTCCTCAAAAGAGTAAATTCTTTTTCTCATCAATATTAGGAATTACAATGTTGTCTTTATTATTTACATTAATAATTGTTTTAACCTATTCAAGTGCTTTAAATCAATTAATTAAACAAAAACAAATTTCGGAAATTAAAACCGATTTTATAAATAATATGACGCACGAGTTTAAGACACCTATTGCAACAATAAATCTTGCACTCGACGCCATTAAGAATCCTAAAATTATTGAAGATAAAGATAAAGTACAACGTTATCTTCAAATGATTAAGGAAGAAAATAAAAGAATGCATGCACAGGTGGAAAATGTTTTACGAATTTCTAAATTAGAAAAAAATGAATTAGATATTTCCAAAGAACCTGTAGATGTTTTACAAATAATAGAAGATGCAATTGAACATATTAGTTTGATAATTGAAGATAGAGAAGGACAAATAAAAACGCATTTTGAAGCGACTAGAACAACAATATTGTTAAACGATGTACATTTTACAAATGTTTTAGTAAATGTTTTGGATAATGCAGTTAAATATTCAGTAGGAGCACCTATAATTGATGTATTTACTGAGAATATTAAAGATTTTATTATAATTAAAATACAAGATCAAGGATCTGGAATGAGTAAAGTAGCTCAAAAAAGAGTCTTTGAGAAATTTTATAGAGAGCATACAGGAGATTTGCATAATGTAAAAGGACATGGTCTAGGTTTGTCTTATGTTAAACAAATAGTTGAAGACCATAATGGGCAAATTTTTGTTGAAAGTGAAAAAGGAAAAGGAAGTACATTTATATTTAAAATGCCATTAATAAATTAAAAAAAATATGGAAGCTAGAAAAATTTTATTAGTTGAAGATGACCCAAATTTTGGAGCTATATTAAAGGATTACCTAATCATTAATGATTTTGATGTAACCTTAGCAAAGAACGGAATGGAAGGGTTTGAAAAATTTAAAAAAGATATTTACGATTTATGTATATTAGATGTGATGATGCCGTATAAAGATGGATATACATTAGCAAGAGAAATTCGTGAAAAAAATCAAGAAGTACCTATTATATTTTTAACAGCTAAAACATTAAAAGAAGATGTTTTAAAAGGATACAAAGTAGGAGCAGATGATTATTTAAATAAACCATTTGACTCTGAAGTACTTTTAATGAAAATTAAAGCTATTATTCAAAGAAAAGCAACAGAAGTTAAACCAGATAATACAAAATTTGAATTTGAAATTGGAAAGTTTCATTTAAATTCTAAACTTCGTTTCTTATCATTTGAAAATGAAGAACCAGTTAAATTATCGCCAAAAGAGTGTGAATTACTAAAAATGTTAGCATTACATGAAAATGATTTAATGCCTAGAGAGTTAGCATTAACAAAAATATGGAGAGATGATAATTATTTTACATCTAGAAGTATGGACGTTTACATAGCTAAACTTAGAAAATACATGAAACGTGATGAAAATGTTGAGATTCTTAACATTCACGGTGAAGGATTTAGATTAGTAGTTAAGAAATAATACAAGATATTTCGTCATAAAAAAATGAGTTCAATTACATATTGAACTCATTTTTTTATGGCTGTATTTTCTGAATTTTTTTATTTCCATTCTATTTGTAATGCATAAGCATTTTTATCCTCTTTAGTAATATTATAAACAGTATGTGCTTCTTTTTTAGAAACATTAATTTCGGCAATGTCATTTAAATTTAATTCACGCATAAAATTAATATCTAATGATTTTACTTCTTGCTTTATTATTCTTTTAGGATCTTCATAATCAAAACACCATTCTAAATATTTTACGTTATTTACATGATTTACAACATCTAAATCCGATAAAACTATTTTTTTAGTAGTAATAACTTTGGAATCATCAATATCAATTTTAATAGTAGATTGTTGAGTTGCATTAATTTGAAATTTCTCAAAATGTTCATGTGGCAACGCTAATAAATCAGGACGCCTTGTTTTTGTATTAATTACTGCCCAATACGTTTCACACCCAACTATTTTTTCATCATTGAGATACATTTCCATACATCGAATTGAACGTGAATTTTCTAAACTTTTTATCCATGTTTTTATAACAATAATATCACGCCATTTAGGAAGTTTATCTATTTCTAAACGCATTCTACTCATTACCCATGCTTGATGATAAACTTGCATGTCTGTAAAACTAATTCCTCCTAAATCTGCATGATTTCCAGCAGTTATTTGTAATAAATTGCATAAATCGGTATATTTTAAATAGCCATTTGGATAGCAGTTTAAAAAGTTAATTTCATATTCTTGTTCAAGTATTGATGTAAATTTTGATGATATAGGCATTTTTATATTCTCGATTTTATATAGTCTGTAACTTCTTTTATATTCGTTTTATAATCAAACCATTTTGTGTTTTCTGTTCGCTTAAACCATGTAATTTGTCTTTTTGCAAAGCGTCGGGTATTCTTTTTAATTTCTTCAACAGCAAAATCTAAAGTAGTTTTTTTATCTAAAAATTCAAAAAGTTCCCTGTAACCAACAGTTTGTAATGCATTTAAATGTTTATTTGGAAATAGTTGAGTAGCTTCTCCTAATAATCCTTCCTTCATCATAATATCTACTCGTTGATTTATTCTATCATACATAATTTCTCTTTCCGCTTCTAATCCAATTATAATTGGGATGAAGTTTCTTTCATTTTTTCGTCTTCCAATGAAACTTGAATATGGTTTTCCTGTTCCAATACATACTTCAACAAAACGTTTCATACGTTGCGGATTTTGAAGTGTTTGTGGATTTTCATTTGAAATTTTAGTAAAATAGTCTATATCTAATTCCTTTAGTTTTTCTTGAAGATAAATTAATCCATACTGATCATATTTTTCATTTATTTCTGTTCTAACTGAAGTGTCTATTTCTGGGAATTCATCAAATCCTTTTAAAACAGCATCAACATATAATCCAGAACCTCCAATTAATATTTGAATATTATTTTCTTTAAAAAGTGCATTCAGTTTATTTAAAGCTTCTTCTTCAAAATCACCTACACTATAATTCTCAAAGATGGATTTGTTTTGTATAAAATGATGCTTTGCTGCTTTCAATTCGTCATCATTAGGAACAGCAGTGCCAATTTTCATTTCTTTGAAAAATTGACGACTATCACAAGATAAAATTTCGCAATTAAAATGTTGTGCTAACTTTATACTTAAAGCTGTTTTTCCTATGGCAGTTGGACCAATTATAGTAATTAAAAAATTAGTCATTTCTTAATATATTTCCACAATTATAGCAGAATTCAGCGTCAGTATAATGATCCTCTGTTCCACAATTTGCACAAGGGTTTTTCTTATTGATTTCAGGATGCTTACGATTTGTTTTTGCCATTTCCGCAGTAACAATTCCTGTAGGAACAGCAATAATTCCGTAACCTAAAACCATTACAAAAGAAGCAACAAATTGACCAAGAGGAGTAACAGGAGAAATATCTCCATATCCAACAGTTGTTAAAGTAACAATAGTCCAATAAATACTTGTAGGTATACTTGTAAATCCACTTTCTGGACCTTCAATAACATACATAATTGAACCTATAAAAACAGTGCTAATTAATACAAAATAAATAAAAACTACAATTTTACCTCTACTAGCAAGCATAGCTTCTTTAAGATGCAATGATTGTCCTGTAAATTGAGGATGATTTAATATTTTGAATAATCGAATTAATCGAAATGCTCTTATTATGGTTAATACGCTTGTTCCTGTTAAAAATAATGACAAATACATAGGAAGCACTGCTATTAAATCAATAATTCCATAAAAGCTAAAAATATATTTGAATGGTTTGTTTATAGAAATAACTCGTAAAAAATATTCAATTGTAAAAAAAATAGTAATACTCCATTCTAAAAACACAACTTGATCATGATATTTCGTATCAAAACCTTGAACTGTTTCAAGCATTACTAATACAACACTTAAAAGAATTACGACTAATAGAAACAAATCGAAAAGTCTACCATAAACTGTGTTTGTACCATAGATTATGATATGTGCTTTTTGCCTAAATTTTTTAAATATTGATTTTTCGGACTTCATAGTACAAATTTAAAAAAATTAAAATGTTACTACTTTCATTACTTTTCGTTTTCTTAAATAACCTTGGATAATGTTTTTAGTATCTCTGTTATTTTGCATTGGAATGATTAGCTTTTTTAAAATTTCTATATTATTAATTTGATAATTTAAACCATAAAAACAATAGCCTTTATACACTCCATTTTCAATTAATATTGCACTTCTCTCATCATGAGATCTTCCTTTGTCAATAATAATCATATTGTTGTTTAAAAAAGTATTTTGATCTATAAATTCATTTACTCTTTTATTATAATCTTCTGGTTTTTCTTTTTCAATACAAGCTCCAAAACAAGTTTTTACATCATATTGAAAACATCCTTTTTTAGTGTCATATAATCCATTTAATTTTTGGCATAAATTATATTCTTCTGTTATTTTAAAAAGTGTTTTTCTTCCTTCTTGAAGAGAAGTAAATGAAGTGATTTCTTTTTTTCTGCCATCAGATTTGGAAATTTTTAAAATTATATAACCTTTAGAATCTTTTTCAGCATACAATGCCCATTGAAATAATGTTTTTCGTTGTGCTCTATTGTATATTGGTTTATTAATTTTAATCTCTTCACTTTCTTTTAAAAGAGCTACTAATTCATTTCCTGTTTCCTCAAAAGTTACAGTAAAGACTTCTCTTTGAATTTTTTTACTCTTAGGGCTAGTACCTGTGAAATGCTGGTTTACTCTCTTTTTTATGTTTTTACTTTTACCAATGTATATAACATCTCCTTTTTCATTATGAATATAATAGATACCTATTTTTGAAGGTAATGATTCAACTATATCAAGTAATTTTGGAAGAATTCCTGCTTTTACTTCTGTTTTTACATAACTTTTTACAATTTCTTTCTCACTATCTTTTGAAAGTAATAATCGAAAAAGTTTCATTGTTGCCATAGCATCTCCATTTGCTCTATGTCTATCAGCAATAGGAATTCCAAGTGAGCGAACCAATTTCCCAAGACTATATGAAGGCTGTTCTGGAATTAATTTTTTAGCCAATTCAATGGTGCAAAGTGTCGATTTTTTATACGTATAACCAAGTCTTCGGAATTCGGTACTTAAAATGCGATAGTCAAAAGCAGCATTATGAGCAACAAGTACACAACCTTCTGTAATTTCAATAATACGTTTTGCTACTTCATAAAACTTTGGTGCTGAACGAAGCATTGCATTATTTATTCCAGTTAATTTTACTACAAATGGCTGAATTGGTTTTTCAGGATTTACTAAACTAATGAACTGATCTACTATTTCATGTCCATCAAATTTATAGATGGCAATCTCAGTAATTCCTTCTTCGTTATATTGTCCACCTGTAGTTTCTATGTCGAGTATTGCGTACAAATTTAGTATTCAGTAATTAGTATAATTTAGTAAATTTAGTTAGAAGTGTTTATATTTTTCTTTATTTCTTCTATTTTCTGTGTCCAAATATACTACTTCCTATTCGAACCATAGTACTTCCGCATGAAATTGCCAACTGATAATCTCCAGACATTCCCATTGAGAGTATTTTTAGCTTTAAATTAGAGGTTTCGAATTGATTTTGTAAGGTATTAAAAATAGATTTTAAATGTAAAAACTCTTTTTTAATTTGATTTTGATTTTCTGTGAAAGTAGCCATTCCCATTAAACCAACTATTTTAATATTCTTAAAGTTTTTAAACTCTTCAGAAGATAGAATTTCTTCTAATTCCTTTTTGTCTAAACCAAATTTTGTTTCTTCTTCTGCTATGTGAATTTGAAGTAAACAATCAATAATTCTATTATTTTTTAATGCTTGTTTATTAATTTCTTTTAAAAGTTTAAAGCTGTCTACTCCATGTATCAAACTTACATAAGGAGCCATATATTTTACTTTATTGGTTTGAACATGACCTATCATGTGCCATTCAATATCTTTTGGCATTTCTTCATATTTGTCGGTCATTTCTTGGATCTTATTTTCACCAAAAATACGCTGACCAGCTTCATAAGCTTCTTTTAAATCACTAATAGGTTTCGTTTTTGAAACAGCAACAAGAGTAACTTGCTCAGGAAGTGATGATTTTATATCGTTAAGATTAATTGCTATTGACATTTTAATGTTTTTTGAGTTTTATGAAATAGCTTTCAAAATGTTTATATGAAAAATGTGAAATTATAATTGTGAAAATAATTACTGTACTGTAAAATAACAAAATAGATTGATTTGCAGAAATTAAAGTTGTAATATTAAATTTAAGATACAAAAAACCAATCAATTGAAACATAACAGCATGATACATATAAATTCCATAGGATATTTTACCTAAATGATGTAAAAAGTTATGATTAAAAACAGCTATTCCCTTTAATGATAAAATCCAAATTGCTATTGAAAAAAAAATCATACAAAATAAATTATACATTGGAGAAATAAAATAATCTACAAAAATATTTGAAAAAAATAATAAGCAGAAAATACTCAAAACTATAATTTTAAAGGAATAATGCAAATTCATTTTAAATTTTAAAGATAAACATGCAATTATGCCACTAAATGAAAAGTGATAAAAATACATTGAATACTTTTTTAAAAAGCTTAAGTTTTCAAAATTTGAATGAAATAATAAAAAATATATAATTGTAAATACTATTAGAAAACCTAGAATCCACTTAATTCTAACTTTATATAAAATAGGTGCTACAAATAAATAAAATTGTTCTTCAATTCCAATAGACCAAAGTATTTCTATTATCCCACCAGGTTTGTAAGTTGCTAACACATTTGCAAAAAAAGTTGCTCCTAAAAGAATTCCAAATGTTAAATTATAATCGTTTTGAATATTGTATCCAAAATGAGGTGCAATAACTTGATAAAAAATAAACCCAAAGCATAAAATAAGGTAGTATAATGGAAAGATTCTTAAGATTCTTCTGAAATAAAATCTTTTTAAATTGATGAATCCATTTTTTTCTTTTTCAATAATTAATCCTCTTATGATTAAAAAACCACTTAATGAAAAAAATACTAAAACTGCTTCCTTACCTTTGAAAAATAAAGGTAATTCATTATAAAATGGAAATCCTCTGTTTATGCAATATTCAGGCAAATGGAATAAAAGTACAAATAAGGCTAAAAAAAAACGTAATTGTGTTAAATTAGGCAATTCTTTCATTACAATTCATAAACAATTAATCCACTTCTAAACTTTGGCTCAATATAAGTGCTTTTTGGAGGCATAATTAAATTATTATCTGCTAAAGTCTTAATTTCTGAAATATCTGAAGGATATAACATAAATCCTACTTTATAGTTTCCCTCATCAATAACTTCTTTAATTGCTGTTATAGATTGCTTACCAGGAATATACTTTATTCTTTCATCATTACGTAAATCTTCAATTCCAAGAATGGGATTTAATATTGTATCATATAAAATTTGAGCATCTAAATTTTCTAAAAACGAATCGTTTTTAATTTTCTCATTCTTATAGAAAAGAGCATAGAAATTCCCATCTAAATACATTCCAAATTCAAACTTATTTTGTGGTTTCCATAATTCTTGTTCTTTAGCTTTAATAATAAAATGTTGGGCTATTTTTTTTAGAAAATCTTCTTTGGTGTAATTATTAAGATCTTTAATTATTCTATTAAATTCATAAATTTTCACATTACTTTCGGCAATTAAAAAACTCATAAAGTAATCTAAATTTGGATTCCCTAAGTGCTTATCGTCTTTATAGAGCATTTCAGCCGATGCAGAACGATGATGCCCGTCAGCAATATACAAATCTGGTATATTTTCAAAATGATCTGCTAACCAATCTATATCACTTTGGGTGTCTATTTTCCAAAGTGTATGTTTTTCCTTGTTTGTAGTTGAAAACTGACTAAGTGGTTCGTTTTGTTTTTTTAACAAAATCCATGTTGTTAATTCAATACTGTCAGGATATGTAATTAATACGGGTTCTGTATTAAAACGTGTTTGATGCAAATAATTTTTAAACATTTCTACACGATACTCTAGCGTGTCTTCATGTTTTTTAATATGATTATTTTGGTAATCTTTAATGGAAGTTCCTGCGATTATTCCTGTGAAAATTTTATTTTTAGTATTAATTTCATACAAGTAAAATGCTGGTCTTTCTTCTTGGATGAAAATGTTTTCATCTTTAAAATCTTTATATTTTAAGGCAACTCCTTTAAAACGTTTATCTAAGCTAATACTTTGTACATTGGCATAAGCAGGATTAATTACATGTAAAAAAGAATAAGGATTAAAGTTTAACCAAGCAGCAAGCTCAGCAGCACTATAATCTTCATAGTTTCTACAAGTAACAAGTCCTACTTTGTCAGGTGAAGGACGAACTGCTTTAAAAGGAATTATTTTAGCCATGTTTCAGTGATTAGTTAAAAGTGATTAGCAAAAGTTTATAACTCGTTACTAATCACTTTTAGCTGTTTCCTATTTTTACTTTGAAAATTGTTTTGATACTTTTTCTGCTTTTTTGCTTTCAGCATAGTCATAGAAACCCTCTCCAGATTTAATTCCTAATTTTCCTGCCATTACCATATTTACTAATAATGGACAAGGTGCATATTTTGGATTTTTAAATCCATCGTACATTACATTTAAGATAGACAAACAAACATCTAATCCAATAAAATCGGCTAATTGTAATGGTCCCATTGGATGTACCATTCCTAATTTCATAACGGTATCAATTTCAGAAACTCCTGCAACACCATTATATAGGGTTTCAATCGCTTCATTTATCATTGGCATTAGAATTCTATTAGCTACAAATCCAGGATAATCATTTACTTCTGTTGGTGTTTTTCCTAATTTAATTGATAATTCCATGATAATTTTAGTTACTTCATCAGATGTGTTATAGCCACGGATAATTTCAACTAATTTCATAATTGGCACAGGGTTCATAAAATGCATTCCAATTACTCTTTCAGGATGCACTACTTGTGCTGCAATTTGTGTAATAGAAATAGAAGATGTGTTTGATGCTAAAATTACATTGTGATCACAAACATCACTTAATTGTTTAAAAATATTCATTTTTAAAGCTACGTTTTCTGTAGCAGCCTCAACTACTAAATCGCAACCTACAACACCATCTTTAATATCAGTATAAGTAATAATATTAGCAATAGTTTTATGTTTATCATCTTCTGTTATTACTCCTTTTGTAACCATTCGATCAAGGTTATTAGCAATGGTTGCCATTCCTTTTTCTAAAGATTTTTCAGAAATATCAATTAATTTTACAGTAAATCCAGATTGTGCAAATGTATGCGCAATTCCATTACCCATAGTTCCAGCTCCTATTACAGCTATTTGTTTCATTTTATGTTATTTTTAAAATTGGTAATAATTCCATTTGATAAAATAGAATTAGGGATTATTATTTTATTTTCAAATTCATCTAATAATACAGTATCATGAAGGTTTACTTCTAAGACTTTTCCTTTTTTTCCTTGAAACTCTATTAAATCATTAATTCTAAAAGGTTTAAAAATGAGTATAAATACTCCACTTACAATATTACTTAATGCTTGTTGTGATGCAAAACCTGCAATTAATGTTGTAACTCCTGCACCAGCTAATAATGAATGTCCGTAGGTTTTTGTTATAGGTAAAGTCAATAAAGCCCAACCAAATCCTATTAGATAAATAATTGCTTTAAAAAGATGTTTAAAAAAATAGAAATTAGTAGGATCATTATTTAGAGTTGATGTTCTTCCGCTTAAATAATGATTTAAATAACGATCAAAAAGTAATGAAGCTATAATTGTTAAACCACAAATTATAGAAAATTCAATTAAAATTTCTGTATCGTTAAAAATCTTATTAAACATAAACTATTTGTTAAAACAATCAATGATTTGATAAGCAACTCGTAATGCTTCTGTACCATCTTCAAGGGTAACAATTGGAGTAGTATCATTATTGATAGCATCTGCAAAAGTTTCTAATTCATCTAAAATAGCATTATTTGCATTTACATTTGGATTATCAAAATAGATTTGTTTTTTTATACCTTCTGCATTTTGTAGAATCATATCAAAATCACCAGGAATTTCTGGAGCATCTTTCATTTTTACTACTTCACAGATTTTATCTAAATAATCAACAGATATATAAGCATCTTTTTGAAAAAAACGTGATTTACGCATGTTTTTCATAGAAATTCTACTAGACGTAATATTTGCGACACATCCATTTTCAAATTCGATACGAGCATTGGCAATATCTGGTGAGTCGGAAATAACAGAAACACCACTTGCATTAATGCTCTTTACTTTTGATTTCACAACACTTAGAATAGCATCAATATCATGAATCATTAAATCTAAAACTACAGGAACATCTGTACCACGAGGATTAAACTCTGCTAAACGATGTGTTTCTATAAACATCGGATTTTGAATTTGATCTTTTACCGCTATAAATGCTGGATTAAATCGTTCTACATGACCTACTTGTCCTTTTACATTATGTTTTTTTGCTAACTCAATAATCTCTTCTGCTTCTTCAACAGTATTAGAAATGGGTTTTTCTAAAAAAACATGCTTACCTGCTTTTATAGCTTCTAAAGCACAATCATGATGTGATAAAGTTGGCGTAACAATATCAACTACATCAACTGCACTAATTAGCGCTGCAATGGAATCAAATTTTTTATAACCAAATTCTGCTTCTATTTTGATTGCGTTTTCTTCGAAAGGATCGTAAAACCCAACTAATTCATATTTTGAAGATTGATTTAATAATCGTAAATGTATTTTTCCTAAATGTCCAGCACCTAGAACACCAATTTTTAGCATAATAGAGTATTTTCAACAAAAATAGCAATAAATTGATAATTTATAATTGATATTTGATAATTAGTTTTCTATTTTTACCGAAAACTAACCTAGATTAAATTGAAAGATACATCCAAACACCAAGGTCTTAGAAATCAACTTGCTAAACAATTAGAGGAAAAAGGAATTATTGATAAAAATGTATTAGAAGCTATTAAAAAAATTCCACGTCATTTATTTTTAAATTCAAGTTTTGAGGATTTCGCATATTTAGACAAAGCTTTTCCTATTGGTGCTGGACAAACTATATCTCAACCTTATACTGTTGCTTTTCAAAGTCAATTATTAGAAGTGAAAAAGGAACATAAAATTTTAGAAATAGGCACAGGAAGCGGTTACCAAACCGCTGTTTTGTGTGTAATGGGTGCAAAAGTATTTTCTGTTGAAAGACAAAATGAACTTTTTAAAACAACATCATTATTACTTCCTAAATTAGGAATTAGACCAAAGCATCTTTCTTTTGGAGATGGTTATAAAGGACTACCTCAATATGCTCCATTTGATAGTATAATTGTAACGGCTGGCGCTCCTTTTATACCCCAACCATTAATGGCTCAATTAAAAATAGGAGGAAAATTAGTTATTCCCTTAGGAGAAGAGAATCAAATTATGACAATGTTAGTTCGTAAAAATGAGACACAATTTGAAAAACATGAATTTGGTGAGTTTCGTTTTGTTCCACTTTTAGAAGATAAGAATTAAAATGATTTTTTAATTCTGTCAATATCTCTTTTAGTATCTCTTTCTTTCATAGTCTCTCTTTTGTCGTAGTTTTTCTTTCCGCGACAAAGTGCCAAATCTAGTTTTGCTAATCCCTTTTCATTGGTAAATAAGCGTAAAGGAATAATTGTTAAGCCTTTATTATCACTATCTTTTTGAAGCTTTTTAAGTTCTTTTTTATTAAGAAGTAACTTCCTTTCACTTTTAGCCCTATGGTTATAGTGTGTACCATAAAGGTATTCTTCAATTGTAGCATTGATTATGAAAAGTTCATTGTTATGAAATTCACAAAAACTTTCTGCGATTGATGCTTTACTCAAACGTATAGATTTTATTTCTGTACCAGTTAAAACAATTCCAGCAGTATATCTATCGATTATTTCATAATCAAATCTTGCTCTTTTGTTTAATATGTTAACCGTTTTTTGCATAAGATTACAAAAGTACTTAGAAAAATGTGATATCAAAATATCTTAATTGTTTTTACAGGACTATTATTTTTGTTTTATTAAATTATTATTATTTTACTTAAAAAACTATATATATATCATTACTGGATAGTATTTTTTTATATATTCGTAACAACAAACAATAAATAAACTATCAAAATGAAAAAAAATGTATTAAAAATCTGTAGTCTTGCAGTTTTAGGTTTATTTTTTTCATGTTCTGAAGAGAATTATGAAAAAGATTCAGTTTTAGAGTCTGAAAATCTTAATCAAGAATTATTAACAACCAAACAAATTAATGATGGAATTAAAAGTACTTTAGAGCAAACAGGTCAGTTTTATTGGAAAGACGCATCATTACAAATGCTTTGGAGTGCCACTCAACATGGGTCAAATATTGTGACTATAGGCTATGGTAGTTCTCAAAATGATTTTGAAAAAGCATCTTCTAAAGCAATAGGAATTGAAGAAGAAATATTAAAAATCATTAGAGATAATGAAACTAGTTCTTCTGAGAAAACACTTATTTATAAAGATCCTGTTTTGAATATTATTGATGTAATCATAAAAGATCAAAGCACATTAGCTCTTTTAAGACAAAACAATCATGTAAGATATATAGAACCTGGAGATTATAAATTCTTCCAATTTGAGCAAGAGAATGGAACAAATAAAAGTTCAAGTTCTGGTTCTTCAGGATGTGGATATGAATCAGAATCTTTAAGTTCTTCTGATTATACAACAATCACACCTAACGCAAAAGTACCTTGGAATTTCTATAAACATAATATACCAACAGCTTGGAATACTAGTACAGGAGCAGGAATAACGATTGGTGTTATAGATTCAGGAGTTTCTCCAAATCAATCTCTATTAGGAAGTAATTTTAACAATGGGAGTTCATCTGGTAGATCAGTTCAAAAATATGGAACTTATGTAGATTCAGCTTGGCCATGGTCAACTTCAACAGATGGACCAAATGATAAATGTGGTCATGGAACAAGTATGACTGCTACTGCTACTGCACCTAGAAATAATAAAGGGCTACCTGTAGGTGTTGCTTATAATGCAAATTTAATTTCATACAGAGCGGCTTCAAATGTGGTTTTAGAAGGTTATCATGAACAAAAAGGAGTACAAAATGCATTTGTTGGTTTAGGTAATAATTCATCAGTTAAAATAATTTCAATGTCAATGGGACATATATTTTCTGTTGGTAGAATTGAAGATGGTGTTAGATATGCGAATAATAGAGGAAAATTAATATTTTGTGCAGGAGGAACTTCCACTAGCTTTACAAATTTTGTAGGAGTTATTTTTCCAGCTTGGATGAGTGAGACTGTAGCTGTTACAGGTATTAAAGAAGGTTCTGGATATAATAAATGTTCAAATTGCCATTCTGGAAGCACAATAGATTTTACAGTTGTTATGGAGCGTTCATCTTCAGGAAATAGCGCACCTGTTTTAAGTTATTATGAAAATCAAACAGATTATGTAGGAGGCTCTTCTGTAGCAACCGCTACTACTGCTGGTATTGCGGCTCTTGTATGGGCAAAAAATCCAAGTTGGACTAAAACACAAGTCTTAAATAAATTAAAACAATCAGCATCATTATATCCAAATAAAAATTCAGATTATGGATATGGAAATATAAATGCAGCTTTAGCAGTTCAATAAATTAAAAATACATTATTAATTCTTTTAAGAAACGGTTTAAAATATTTTAAACCGTTTTTTATGTTTATAAAAACAAATACAACTTATTATGTTTTACTAAAAATACCGTTAAATAGTTGTTTTTTAACTATTTTTTATATGATTTAATTGTTTTTTTTAATTACTTTTATGTTAATTAACCTAATTAATTTCTACTATGACTTTAGAATATCAAATAATAGACAAAGAATCTATTAGTTCTTTGCATTTTCCTAACACAGAAGTATTAAAGGATAAAGAAGAGGTGTATCAAAGGAAAAATGATCTTGACAGAGCTTTATCGTTAGGAAACTTAGAACATCTTAAGATAAAAATTTATTTTGAAGATGACGAAAGTATAAAAATGACAGAAACAACAATTTGGGGTGTAACTGATAATAGAATTATTTTAAAACAAGGTGTTGTTATTCCGCTTAATAGGATTCATAAAGTAATATAAAAATAGTAAAGGTTGTCAAATTTGACAACCTTTTAATTTATGAGAATAGTAAAATTGATATTGAAAATTATGTGTATGGTTAAACTAATGTTCTATGCATAAAAAAACTCTCTTCTTGTTCAAACTTCTAGACATGAGAAAAATTTGATTTTAAATTATTTCAACTTTATTTAATGTTAGTTTAGATAATGAAAGTTTCTTATTTTTTAAAGGGTAAATATTATTTTTATTTATTTTAAAATTATTTCAGCACCAAAAACAGTTATTGATGCTGAAATAATTGTAATTATCAGGTTCTAATTTTCTGCTAGTCCTTTCCAGTTTCTAATGATTCTTGATAAGAAAAATAAAGCTACAATTGATAGTATAAAATTAATTAAAAATATTTCTGAAATATTGTTTTCCAACCATCTATATTCAGGAGATATATATTGTGAATATTCATCAGAGTAGTAATGATAACGTAAATAATGTTCTCTTACAATAAAATAGAGTATAGGAATAATTAAAGGAAAACACCATAATAGTATATTTAAAGCTATTCTACTTAAATCAAGGCTTCTTTTATTGTTATAAATTAAGAAAAAGTAAAATGAGATTACAAGTATGGTAAATAGTGATAAGTAAAGGTATATGTTGCTTGAAGAACCTAAAGCAGAAAAAATACCTAATATAATGTTTATGATTCCAACTGTTAGTACAGCAATTAACCAACTTTTCCCTGTTGTTACTCTAAATGAAAAGATTAATAATGAAAAACCCAAGGCACCATAGAAATAAGCAAGAATTTCATCGTATTTTATGATAGGATTTGTATAGGCTTCTGAAACAGTTTCGTACTTGTCTTTCAATACATTTTGCTGTACAAAATATTTAGAATATCTTTCATTTTGTTCAGTTGACTGTCTCATTCTTGAATCATTATAATAGTTATAATATCTATTGGTTTCATATTCATTCTTATAGGGAGTTATATATAAAAAATCCTTAAATAAAGGTGATTTGTATGTTATATCTAACCATTCATTTAAAGTAAGATTTGTACTTAAATGATGTTCATTTATCATTCTCAGATAAGCAGACATTAAACTCTTTATTTCTTGTTTGTCATTATTTTGTAGCCAAGTTTTAACCTTAATCTTATTTATAGAGTCTTTTTCATAGCTATTAATTGTAAAGTGAAAAACATTACGGTTTAAAAGTGAAAATTCATCGTATTTTTTACCATTAAAAACAATATAATTTTTATAAGTGTAATGCGATATTTGTTCTACTTGTTCTTCAATTTCATTAACATATTCTTCAGTTTTATCAATGGTATTATTGATTGTGGTATCATTTATTTTTGAATGATTTGATTCATCAATTAAATCTGATTTTAATGAATTTATTTCTGTTTGAGAGAAACTTCCATCTATAAAAATATCAGCTAAACTAATTATTTCACATCGTTTTTGTGTTTCTTCATACGAATAATAGTTTCGTTGGTGGAGTTGTTTTCCAAATGAAAACGGTAAGTAAAATGAAATAAGAAATGTACAAATTATAAAAATTTGAAACCATTCATAAAATAGCGCATATTTAGATTTGCTATAAAACGATTTTAATGAATTGTTTTTAAAATAGTTTACTAACCACAATATAGTGAGTATTATAGTGAGTAAAACACCAAACATTACAGATTGAAATTCAATGTCATATTTGTTTTTATTTGAGAAATCTATTGTTCCTTCAAAGTAGCCCAAAATAAAGTAAATAATATGATAGATGATACCAATTATGAGCATTGAAATAAATTTAGTATTCCAAATGAGAGGATATTTTAATAAAAGTTGTTTTTGAATATTTTTAAACATTTTGAATGTGAATTTTTAATTAACGAAGAAACGACGTGTTGAGTTTGAGATATTTCGCATATAATTAATTGAAATGTTTTGATTGATTACTGTTTTCATAAAGTTGATTATATCAACATCTTCAGGAAAAATGGCAATATATGTTCCCCCATTTTGTTCTATCGATATTATATTTAATCCTGTAAAAGCTGTTTTCAAATCACTTAGATTTTGTGTGCTTTCAAATTCAATAATGCAGTGTTTTGTTATGTCGTTTTCAGTGTTTAAATTCTTTTGAGATCCTTGTTTTAAAAATACAACTTGATTGGATGTTTTTTCTACTTCATATAATTGTTGAGAACTTAAAACAATAGCAATAGGTCTGAAGGGTGAATTAGCAATATTTCTAAAATCATCTAATATGGTTTGTTGTGCTAAAATATCTAGATTAGCTAATGGTTCATCAATTAGTAATATTTTAGGTTTTCTGAGTAACATTCGAGCTAATTCGAATCGCATTTTGTAACCGGAAGATAAACCACTCCAATTATAGTTTCTAAATTTTCGAAGTCCTAATCGAGTGATGATTAAGTCGATTATTAAATTGTTTTCTTCTGGTTTATATCCATAACAACTTGCCGTAAATTCTAGATTTTCATACATAGAGCCACTCCAAGTATCTGTTCTTTGCGGAATATAAACTAGTTTGGTTCTTAAATCATAAATGTCTTCATATTCAAAATGATATCTTATATAGCCAGATGTAGGTATTAATTCACCACATAAACTACGTAGCAATGTTGTTTTTCCGTTTCCATTTTCGCCTACTAAACCTATTATTTCTCCTGTTTTAATGTCTAAATTTATAGGTCCTAATACAAAGCTTGAATTATAAACTTTTTTTATTTGTTCTACAGTTATAATAGTTTGATGTATATGACATTCTTTTTGAATTAAGAATGTATAGAGCTCATTAAGTAAGTTTTGTAATTTTTCTTTTTTTTCAGGTGTATTTTGGTCATTAGTATCTAACCAATTTAAAAAATGATTAGTTTTAGTATAAAATGTAATATTTTCAGTATCTAGAGTAAAATCAATAACTCTTTTTATTACTTGATTATAATCTTCAAAGTTTAAAAGTTCTTCTACTTCTATATATTGTTTTTGGAATTCGGTCATATTTTTATTGTATGAAATTTCTTTTTAGTAATGAATAAATTACAGTATCTATAAAATTTCCATTATAATATTCGTTTTCTATTAAATGAGCTTCTTTTATAAAACCATTTTTTTGTAAAACGCGCTCAGAAGCAGTATTTCTAGGATCGATTAATGCTTCAACGGAGTTCATTTTCATGTTATGGAAAGCATAACTTAATACAGTTTGAATGGCTTCTGTAACATATCCTTTATTTTGATAATCGGGTAGAAGCATATAGCCTATTTCACAACGAAAATGTTCAGGTTTTATTTTATAATGACCTATTATGCCTATCATTTTATTATTTCCTTTTTCTGTAATAGCCCAATTTATTCCTTCATTTGAATCTATTTTGTCTTGTATCATTTTTATATGATTTAAAGCTTCGTCAATATTTGTAACTAATGGTCTAGGAATGTATTGCATATTTTCAGCATTTCCTCTAAGAGCAATTACTTCATTAATATCTGTTTTTTCTACAGCTCTATAAGTTAATCGATTACTCTCTAAATTAGGAAAAGGAATAAAGTTATATGGAGTCATTAATTTAATCTTAGATTATTAAAATGTTTTAGCAGCCTACACTTGTGTGTTTCCCCATAGGTCTAATTATAGATCCTTGTATAGCAGGTTTTGAAAGATATAATGTGGGACTTGTAGCATTATAATGTGAGGATGTATCAAGTAATAAATCTAATTTTCCATCTCCGTCAATATCTCCAGCGAATAATATTCGGATCATTTGGTAATCGAAGGATGGTTTTGCAACTAGTAATTGAGTATAATCTTTCCCATTTATTGACGCTGTAAGGTATAGTTTATAGTTAGATACAATATAATAATCTAAAATTTGTGAATCTTTTTTTGTATTTCCAGTTGCAGTTAATTTGTAATCTATTCCTAAAAAATTAAAATTCTTTGAATGGTTGGGTAGTAAAGTTTCATTTAGAGTAATGGTTTCTATGCTTTTTTCTTTTATAAATGATAAAGGTTCTATAAGTACAATGCAAGTATCTTCTATTGCGGTTTTTATATTCCAAGCTGTTTTTTCATATTCATTTTCATCTAAAACCGCATCATATACTCTTGATGCATTTAATTTAGTTTTAGCTATTGAGTATCCTTCAGGTGTTTTAAAGAGACCTAACCACACTTTTTCATTATCGTCTTTTTCAATTTCGTCATTGTGGAATGTTCCTGTTGTTAATATTTTAGTAGTTAATAATGAATCTACAGGATAGTTATCACAATTATCTTTTATAGCAATACTTTTTTCCTGATTTTTATTTGTAAAAATAACTTTAGCTATAGTATCTTTTACTTCTTGTGTATTATTAGTGATCTGTTGTTTAGGATTGTTGCAGCCTATTAAGCTAAGCACAATCAGTGTTGATAGTGTAGTGTCATGTATTAATTTCATGTTTATGTGTTTGTTGTGTTTATTTGTTTATTTTGATAATTCGTCTAGCCTTCTTTTTTCTTTCGCTGACAAATTGTTTATGCCTTTTTTGTTTATCTTTTCTAATAATTGATTTAGC
The DNA here is from genome assembly GCF_023008245.1 of Flavobacterium sediminilitoris. NCBI lineage: Bacteria > Pseudomonadati > Bacteroidota > Flavobacteriia > Flavobacteriales > Flavobacteriaceae > Flavobacterium > Flavobacterium sediminilitoris. Next base: position 3,520,824 of record NZ_CP090145.1, on the reverse strand, counting down.
TCTCTTTCTTTTTCAATTTTAACGGTATTATATTTATCTTCTATTGAATAATACTTTTTATCCTTTTTATAATATGCATTAGATTTTTTATCTAATGAAAAAATATTTGTTTTTATTATTAGTATATAAACTAATATTAAAACAGGTATTATTATTAGGATAGGGTTGAAATCAGAGGAAGATGGAACAATAGGTATAAATATAATAAAGTTCATGTTTATTCTTTAATAATAAATGATATTTTTTTACGAAGATAGAAAAGTTTTTAAAATTAAGTTTAAAGGATATTTTTTGGCTTTTTTATGAAATTAGATATTTCTATAAGGTATTTTTAGGTAGAATTAAGATACTACATAGATACTTAATTTTTTTATATAAGCAATATTGGTTTATAAAAATTAAATGATGATTATGGATTTCTGATTAAATTTTAATGGTCATTTTTTTTCAATCCATAAGTGAGAATTATTACTTCCTCCTCTTGTGTTCATTTTCTAATTTAATAAAACGTTCTTTGATATATTGTATCTTTTTGTTGAATTTTATAATTGCAAAATCAAAAAAATATTTAAAAGAATCTATTTCAAATTCTTTAGCGTAAAGTATTGTTTTATTTACCTCACAAACAACTTCAATTTTTCCATACGGAGAGGTTTCTTCTTTATTATATCTTGATAAATTCTAATAGAATCTTTTTCATATACGTTGTGAGCATTGGTAATAATACTATTTTTATTTATTATGATTTCTGTTCCGTGAAAAGTATTCCCATTCTTATACATTAACAATTTTATTATGTATATGAATATTCTGTTGAATTTATTTCTATTTGATTAAAAAGAGGGTTAGTGAAGAACGCAAATAGAAATATAAAAGTTATTTTTTTATGAATTTTTATTTAGATATTTGCATCAAATATAATTTTATTACTCATTGTCAATTTATATCTTTTATTAGAAAACTATATTTTTATTTTTTAGGAAAAAGAATATAAATTTTAAGGATTATTACATTTCCATATTTTATATATTAATTTTTTTTTGATGTTTTACTATTCTATTGATATCTATTTATTACTATGTAAGATTAGTTTAAATTACAAATAGTAATTTTTACATTACCTTATTTGCTAAGTATTTTTGAACTTCATAAACATCAATGCTTTTATTGAATTTTTTACTTACAGATGGAATATCTTCACTTGAAATCCATATTTTTAATTCAGCATCTAAGTCAAACGTTCCAGCCGTTTCTAATGAAAATCTTGAGATGTTTTTGTAAGGCATTGATTTATATTCAACTTTACTTCCTGTAATACCTTGAACATCAATTAGAATTAAACGTCTGTTTGTGAATACAAAAGTATCTCGTAATAGTTGAAATCCTAATTCAATTTCTTCATTATCGGTTAATAATCGTTTGTATTTTTCATTTAATTTTTCAGGAGAAACTTCACTTGCATTTCCCAGTAATTTATTGAATAATCCCATTTTTCTAGATTTTTTAGTTTAATTATTTTCAAATAGGTTGTGTAAATAAATTTTAATGTAGAATTTATTTTGTATATCAAAATAGTTACAGTACAACTTCACAAATATAATGAAAGCAAGTATTAAGAAGAGGTGTTTTGGTAAGTTATATTAAAAAAATAACCTCATTTTTAATTAATTAAAATGAGGTTTTGGAATGTTACTTTATAGAGAATAATTTATTCAATTAGTCCAATTTTTTTATAGATTTTTTGTTTTGAATTTTCAAAAATGTCTCCTCCAAATTCTTCATTATCCAATGAAATTATGGTTATATCTTTTATTCCCATCATTCCAAAAATGAATTTCAAATATGTTGTTTGAAAATTCATGTGTTGATTTTTTTCATTCTCTCCATATCCTGTATCTCCTCGACTAGAGAGGATGAACATCTTTTTATTTTTAAGTAATCCAATGTAATCACCATCTGGTTTACCAGAACGAAATGCCCAAGTTTCATTTATTCTCATAACTTGATCTATATAGGTTTTTAATCCACTAGGAATTGACCAGTTATACATAGGTGTGCCAATCACATAAATGTCATTCTCTTTTAATTCTTTTACAAGTTCATTGCTTAATTCAACTCCTTTTTGATTGTCTTCATTTCTGTTATTGGGCTTTATAAAGGCACTTGCTATCCAATCGTTGTCAATAGGAGGAATTTTGTTTAATCCAACTTCTCTGAAAGTAAAAGAATCGTTTGGATATTTTTTTTGCCAATTCTCTACAAATAGTTTTGTAAGTTTTCTACTGTGAGAGTTTTCATTTCTAACACTTGCATTAATAATAAGTATTTTTTTCATTTGCTTCTATTTTAAAAAGCAAAATTCTATTAAAATAAAATGATAAAAATTGATCTAGTTTAATCTTTTTTTATTTTCTCTTTATACGACTTATAAATTCGGGAGAGATTCCTAAATATGAAGCGATTAAATATTGAGGAACTTTTTTCTCAATTTTTGGGTAGTTTTCTAAGAAATCATAATATCTATGTGTTGCATCATAAGAGTTATTAATTATAATTCGACGTTGTAAGCTTCCTAAATAATTTTCTAGTATAATTCTAAAATATCTTTCCAGTTTCGGTATAAGATTTAGCATTTTTTGAAATGATTGATGCTGAATTTGCAATAATTTTGTTTCTTCCAATGCTTGAATATTGTAAATTGAGGCTTTTTGCTTCTGAAAACTGTCAATATCTGTTGCCCACCAATCGTCAATAGCAAAATATAAAATTTCTTCTTTACCATTATCTGAATTTATATAAAAAGCTTTTAATGAACCTGATATGATGTAATTATCTGTTTTGCACACTTCACCATTTCTCAATAAGTAATCTCCTTTGGTTATTGTTTTTTCTGTCCAAAAAGTCTCGAATAAACGTTCTTCTTCCAAATTCAATTCAATATATTTTGATATATTTTTTATTAGTTGAGAATACATTCAGCGTTTTTTAATTATAAGGTATTGTTTATTAGTCTAGCTATTTGTTGTTTATGTTTCAGAGTTGTCATTCATTGTAAGATTCCAAAAACTAATTTTTCGTCTTGTTAAAAAACCAAGTTTTTCATATAATTTTATGGCATCAATATTATTTTCTACAACATGTAAATATGGAATTTTATTCTCGTTTAATATCTTATTAGTCACATGAGCAATTAGTTGTTTTGCATATCCTTTACCTGTATGTTCAGGGTGAGTTACAATAGCACTGACTTCTGTATAAGTATTCATCTTCATTCGTTCACCAGCAACTGCCACTAATTGATTATCTTTATATATTCCATAATAACTACCTAGTTGTGATGTTTCTTTTTTGAAATAACCGGGTTGAACTAAATTAACCAGATTAAATAAATCCGTTTCGTTATTTGTTTGCAATTCAATAATTGTTTCTTTTATTTCAATATTTATTGGTGTTGAAGTTATCATTTGATTGCAAACTAATTCCTTATTTATTTTTAAAGATTCACTAAATTCTGGCTTAGGACCAACAATATAAAAATTAGTAGTCAATGTTGAATATTGATCACATCCTGCTAATGTTTTATCTAAATCTGTAAAACCTCCAAATGAGCAATAATTTGGTTTATAAAACTTTATATTATTATATTCAACAGCAAATGGCATTTGGGTTTCTGTCAAAGAATACCAAACAGGGTTGTCTAATTTTTGTTCTTCATTTTTCATTACAAATCAATCTTAAGATTATAGTAAAAAAATAGTTTTATTCGTTTCTTAAAATTTTTTCTATTTTTTTACCTTTTGCTAATTCGTCTACTAATTTGTCTAAATATCTTACGTTTTGTGTTAAAGGATTTTCGATTTCTTCTATGCGGTAACCGCAAATTAAGCCTTTAATAAGATGAGCATTTGGGTGTATTTTAGCCTTTTTAAAAAACGTTTCAAAAGTTACATTTTCTTCGATAAGTTTTTGTGTTTTCTTTTCATTTAAGCCTGTTAACCATTCAATTACCTGATGTAGCTCTTCTTTTGTTCTGCCTTTTTTTTCCACTTTTGCTAAATAATGTGGATACACAGAACCAAAAGTCATTTTAGCTATGCGTTCATTGTGTTCGGGAGTTGTTTTCATATAATTAAGGTTTTATTTTTTATATTAAAACAAGGAAGAATACTTTGTTGAAAAGATATTTTTAAATTAATAATCAAATTGAGTTTGATTCTTTTTTATATAGGCTACTATTAGAGCAACGATGTCTTCTTCTTGTTCGTCGTTAAAGAATAATTCGTCTAAATCTTCCCAACCAGAAAGTGCTTTTTCGTCAAGTTTATTAATCGCATTTTGTCTTTTTCCAGTTTCGTCAAAGTAGTTATTAATACCGAATAAGCCAATTGCTTTTGCAATGATATTTGCCGTTTTTGGTGCTTCAATATTTTTGTAAGCCTCTAATATTTCTCTAGCAAAACTTCCTGTTTCCCCATTAAAGAAATAGTAAAAACCGCCTTCGTTCATGGCTCCTTCAAATATGTCGATAAGGACAAAAGTGGTTTCGGCTTCTGTAAGATTGTCACTTTCTTGTTTCTTATTCCAAACGTGTGAGCCTATAGCTTCAATGATTTCAATCTCGTCTGTGAGTTGTAGTATCTGAGCGGTGTTTTTCATTAGTCTTATTGTTATATCTTTTCCTGTAATGCTTTAATTTCGTCTCTTAATCTGGCTGCTTGCATAAAGTCGAGTTCTTTTGCTGCTTTTTCCATTGCTTTTCGTTTTTCACGAATTTTCTTTTCAATTTCGGGTTTACTTAGGTATTCACTTTCAGGTTCGGCTGCTTTGTATTCTAAGTTGTCATAATATTGTGTTGAAACAGAGTTTCCGCTTAATGCATTACCTAGGCTCTTATTTAGTGCCTTTGGTTCTAGTCCATGTTTAAGGTTATATGCCATTTGTTTTTCACGTCGATATGTGGTTTCATCGATGGTTTTTTGCATGCTTTTAGTTATTTTATCTGCATACATAATGGCTTTTCCGTTTACGTTTCGGGCAGCACGTCCTACTGTTTGTGTAAGTGAACGATGACTACGTAAAAAACCTTCTTTGTCTGCATCTAAAATAGCTACAAGGGATACTTCGGGTAAATCAAGTCCTTCACGTAGTAGGTTCACTCCAATTAGTACATCAAAAATTCCTTTTCGTAGATCTTGCATAATTTCTACACGTTCTAAAGTGTCTACATCAGAATGAATATAGCGACAGCGAATAGCTACTTTGGTTAAGTATTTAGTTAATTCTTCTGCCATTCTCTTAGTAAGTGTTGTAACAAGTACTCGTTCATCGGCTTCGCAACGAATTTGTATTTCTTCTATTAGATCATCTATTTGGTTTTCACTTGGACGAATTTCAATTATTGGGTCTAATAATCCTGTAGGTCTAATAACTTGTTCTACGTATATACCTTCTGTTTTTTGTAGTTCGTAATCAGCAGGTGTAGCGGAAACGTAAACAACTTGATTTTGTAAGGCTTCAAATTCTTCAAATTTTAATGGTCTGTTGTCCATTGCTGCGGGTAATCGAAATCCATATTCTACTAAGTTTTCTTTTCGACTTCTGTCTCCACCATACATAGCGTGTACTTGTGATATGGTAACATGGCTTTCATCAACTACCATTAAGAAATCATCTGGGAAATAGTCTAATAAACAGAAAGGTCTTGTTCCTGCTTCTCTACCATCAAGGTAACGAGAATAATTTTCAATTCCTGAGCAATAACCTAGTTCACGTATCATTTCTAAATCGAAGTTAGTACGTTCTTCTAATCGTTTTGCTTCTAAATGTTTGCCTATTTCTTTGAAATAGTCTACTTGTTTTACCATATCTTGCTGTATTTCCCAAATTGCTTTTTGAAGTACATCGGGAGATGTTACGAACATATTGGCAGGATATATATTTAGTGTTTCATATTTTTCAATGACTTGGGCTGTTCTTGGGTCAAAAGCTTCGATTTCTTCAATTTCATCTCCAAAGAAGTGTACACGAAAAGGATCGTCTGCATAACTTGGAAAAATCTCTACAGTATCTCCTTTTATTCTAAAGGTTCCTGGTGTGAATTCAGCTTCTGTACGAGCATATAAGCTTTGTACAAGTCTATGTAATAGTTTTGTTCGTGATATTACTTGGTCACGTTCTATGGTAATGACATTCTTTTGAAATTCTACAGGGTTCCCAATACCATATAAACAAGAAACAGATGAAATAACGACAATGTCTCTTCGTCCTGAAAGTAGTGCAGAAGTGGTGCTTAATCGTAATTTTTCTAATTCGTCATTAATCGAAAGATCTTTTTCTATATAAGTTCCAGTAACAGGTATAAACGCTTCTGGTTGATAATAATCATAGTAGGATACAAAGTATTGTACGGAATTATTAGGGAAAAATTGTTTAAACTCAGAGTATAATTGAGCAGCTAAGGTTTTATTGTGCGCTAAAATTAGAGTAGGTTTCTGTACTTCTTGTATCATATTAGCTACAGTAAAAGTTTTTCCTGATCCTGTAACTCCTAATAATGTTTGGTACTTTTCCCCATTTATAATTCCATTAGATAATTTTTCAATGGCTTGCGGTTGATCTCCTGTTGGTTTATAATCTGATACGACTTGGAATTTCATTTAGAATAGATACGTTTTTTAATAATGGTAAAGTTACAAAGTTAATCTAAGATTTTTTGATTGCAGAATAAATTATATATTTGTTACTAATGCTTTAGCCCTAATATACTATAAATTATAATGTATGAAAAAAAGAATACACTTAGTTGCACTGTTATTATTGTTTATCAATGGGTTATTTGGACAGAATTTTATACAAGCCTATGCAGATATTGCGAATCAAGTTTCACAGTCAAATATTACTAACGCTTTAACTGACTTTGAAAATTTAGGAGTTAAAAGAAGAGGTACTCAAGAGCTAGAAGATACTTATAATTGGCTTCGAAATAAGTACCTGAGTTTTGGCTATACGGCTGCTCAACTTGAGGAAGATACTTTTGCAAATGGTAGTTATACTTGTAAAAATTTAATTGTGACTAAAGTAGGAAGCGTTTATCCAGATACTTATGTTATTATTTGTGGACATTATGATTCATTAAATGGAGTAGGAACAAATGATAATGGTAGTGGAGTGGCAACTATTCTTGAAGTAGCAAGATTATTGCAAAATGTTGAAACAGAATATTCTATAAAGTTTATTAATTTTAGTGGAGAAGAAGATGGATTATTAGGAAGTCAACATTATGTAAATAATGTGGTAAATGGAACTACTCCTAAATTAGATATAAAATTAGTTTTTAATATTGATCAGGTTGGAGGAGTAGCAGGAGAAACAAACAATACAATTACTTGCGAACGCGATACAAGTTCTCCAACAAGTAATAATGCAGCGTCAAATACTGTTACAAACGAATTAATGACTTGTGTAACGCTTTATTCTCCATTAAATACAAATTTAGCTCATGCATATTCATCTGACTATATTCCTTTTGAAAATAATGAAGAAGTGATTACAGGTTTTTATGAAACGAATGAAACAACTCATGGTCATTCGGCTACTGATTTATTAGTAAATATGGATCCTGTGTATAATTATAATGTTGCTAAAGCTGCCACAGGAGCTATGTTGCATTTTGCAGTTGCTTATACTACTTTAAGTGATAATCTTTTTAATAAGGTTAATTTAGTAAGGTTTTTTCCTAATCCTGTGAAACAATATCTAACCATTGATTTAGGAACTTCACCAGAAGAGAATTACACTTTACAATTGTATGATTTACAAGGAAAAGTTGTTTTTTCTGAAGCTGTGATTGGAAATAAACAATTAACAACGATTAATGTTAGCGCATTATCTAAAGGGATGTATTTAGCTACTTTAATTTCTGAGAAAGACGTTGTAAAAAAGAAAATAGTACTTGAATAATTTTAAATAATGATTCATTAAAAAAGGGAATAAAAATATTTAATCCCAACATTCCATTAATAATAAATCACCTTTTTGGTGTTCAATAGTTACAATTCCATCTTCAATTACATGATTGCTGCTACCTGTTTTATAGCCAATAGTTAATGTGTCATTTTGTAATGGGTAAAAGAGATTTTTAGAAGAAATACCAAATACTTCACCTATGGGAATTAATGAAATAGGCGTTTTCTTTGGATACCATTTTTCAAATTTTTTAGGTAGTAGATGTATTTTAGAATGATCGTCTAAAATAACTATTTTAAGCATTGTCCTATAACGAACAATATTTGTGATGTTTGTAATAGTATGATCGGCCCTTTTTCCAGTTGCCCAAACTACATTTGCAGCAGGAATTCCTCTTGCAATTAAATAATCAAATGCTTTTTCTAAATCAGTTTTATCTTGATTTGGAGTATGAACAATTTCAATAGGATATTGACTTTCTTTATAATAATTTGGATCAAATCCTCTGTCAAAATCGCCTAAAAGGACATCAACCTTTATTCCTAATTCTAAAACCCGTTCGATTGCAGAATCTAGAACAATTACTAATGGAGACCATTCTAATAATTGGCCTAATAGTTCTTGATTGCATGCTAATCCGTTTGCAATAATTAATGCGGGTTCTTGATCGTCACGTACAATATGATGAGAGGACATGGTAAATTATGAATTACATATTATGAGTTACGAATGTAGGAATTTTAATTTCAAATTGCTATTGCACTACATAAGTTTCCGTGTCAATTTCACCTAAACTAAAATATCCAAAAGGGAAATTGTTAGTATTGGTTTGGTTGATAATATTTCCTCTTAAAGTAGCTGGAGGAGAAGAGAAAGGATTTCCTCCATTACTTCCTGCAATATTTAAAAGTTTATTCATATAATTAAAATAGCGTTCAGAAATACCTTGAAGCGATAGATTAAGAACATCATTAGCCGCTAACTCATCATCTACATAAAGTCCAAACATTTGATTTCCTTGAAAGAATTCATCATCAACAGCTCCATATTCTGGATAAGCTATGGTATTATTTTTGAATCCAATTAAATAAAAATTGTCTTCAGCTCCATTGTCTTGATAAAAGAATTTAATTTCAATAGCATCTTCTCCTCCAAAACCTGTTATTACCGATTGTTCTACTGTGTCAATATCTGGTGTTGGATATAAAGTATCTGTTGATGTGTAAGTTTCTCCTTTATATATAATGGTTAAAGTGTATGTTCCATTTATAACAGGGTTAAAATTAGTACAAATATAATTTCCAGTTCCAAAATCTTCTATAAAATCATAAGTAGTTGTTCCATCAAAGATGGTTACTATTGCTCCTGTAGCATTTGGAATTAAATTGGTATAATAATCTGTAGTAGTAGTTAAACGAATTACTTGTTCGTTTCCTGCTGTTCCTTTTTCCCACTTAATAGAAGCATCAATTACAAGTTTAGGTTCCGCAGTATCTAAGTTGATATCTACCACATCTTCACAGGCTACCATAGTAACTAAGGTGATTATTGCTATTGTTATTTTTGTTATGACTTTTATCATGACTTAAAATTTAAAATTATATGTTACGCTTGGAACTATTCCAAAAATTGAAAGGCGAACGGCTTCATTTCTACCAGTATCAGCATTTTGTCTGAAACTTATAGAAGCAGCATTTTTACGGCTATATATGTTATAGATTCCAAAAACCCATTCTCCTTTAAATTTTTTATTAGCACTATTTCTAGGAGTTAATGTTGCTGAAATGTCTAAACGATGGTAAGCAGGTAAATTATTAGCATTTCTTTCTCCATAACTAGGTACTGAAAGTCCTTGGTAAATATATTGTCCGTTTGGATAAGTTACTGGTTGACCTGTTTGTAATGAAAAAATACTTCCAAAGCTCCATTTTTCATTTAATTCATATATTCCTGTTACAGATAGATTATGTGTTTTGTCCCAACCTGTTTTGTACCAGTTTCCGTTATTTATTCCTATTTCCGTTGCAGTTCTTCCTGCTGTTTGTTGTTCTGAACGAGACAGTGTATAAGAAATCCAACCGTTTAATTTACCTTCATTTTTTCGGGCTAAAACTTCTAAACCATACGCTCTAGATTTTCCTGCTAAGACTACTTGCTCAATAGCATTATTTGCAATTAAATTTGCGCCATCAATATAATCTAAACGATTTTTTACGTCTTTATAGAACGTTTCTATTTCAAACGAATATTTTCCATTTTTGATGTTTTTTTGATAACCAATAGCATATTGATCTAAAATTTGAGGTTTTAAGAAATTATCACTTGGAGCCCAAACGTCTAATGGAGTAGGTGATTGTGTGTTTGATATAAGGTGTAAGTATTGACTCATTCTATTATAACTTGCTTTTACAGATTGATTCTCATCAATAATATAGGCAATGGAAAGTCTTGGTTCTAAATTGTCAAAACTGGCAATAGTTTCATTTTTGCCATATTTTTTTGTTCCAATAGGTGTTGCCTTTTCATAAATTTTTAAATCTTCATCATAAGTAACAGCCTGATTGTTCTCATAAATATTAATTTCTTGTGATCCTAAACGATAAAACATGCTATATCGTAAACCATAGTTAATGGCTAATTTATCTGTAATTTTTTGCTCAGCATCAATATAAATAGCAGGCTCAAAGGCATATTTCTTATCTAATTGCTCAGGATTAATTCCAGAATCGGAACCTGTAGGCTCAATTTTTCCAGGATTAAAATCATAGTATACAGTATTTATACCATAAGTTAGTTTTGTTTTATTACTTAAATAATGTTTAAAATCATACTTTAAATTGTAATTCTTGATACCACTATCCCAATTGAATCCTACAAAATCTAAAGTTAAACCATAATAATAATCACTATAGATTAATGATAAGTTGGAAAATAATTTATCATTAAATAAATGATTCCAACGTAGATTTAAAACCGAATTACCATATGTATTTATAAAACTTTCGCTTAAACTAAAAACGTCTCTGCCAAAATATCCAGAAACATATAAATTATTGTTATCGTTAAGTTTATAACTCAATTTCGTATTTAAATCATAAAAATAGGCTGAGTTTTCATTACCAGAAAGTTTTAAGAAAAGATGTGCATAAGAACTTCTTCCTGCTACAAGGAAAGATCCTTTGTCTTTTACAATAGGTCCTTCTGCTAAAATTCTACTAGAAATAAGTCCTATTCCTCCATTCATATGGAATTTATTGCTATTTCCATCTTTTTGGTAAATATCTAGTACAGAGGCTACTCTTCCTCCAAAACGCGCAGGAACACCACCTTTATACAATTTTAAATCTTTAATGGCATCAGCATTGAAAACAGAGAAAAAGCCAAATAAGTGAGAAGAATTATAAATAGTAGCTTCATCTAATAAAATAAGATTTTGATCTACTGCGCCACCACGTACATTGAATCCTGATTGTCCTTCACCAGCATTAGTAACTCCAGGTAAGGTAAGAATAGACTTTAATACGTCTGTTTCACCTAAAACTGCGGGCATTTTTTTAATAGTATTAACAGAAATTTTGTTAACACTCATTTCAGGTTTTTCAATATTTGGTTTATATTGATTTTCAGTAACAATAATTTCGTTTAGTTGAACATTACTCTCTTTTATTGTTATGTTTTTTCGAATATTTTCTTGTAGGGAAATTTGTTCTACTTTGTCTTCAAAACCTATATAAGTATACCGTACAGTATAATTTCCTTTCGGTAATGTTATAGAATAATAACCATATTCATTTGTTGTAGTTCCAGTTTTTAATTCTTCAATAATTATAGTTACACCAATTAAAGTTTCATTAGTATTTTCATCTGAAATCGTTCCACTTAAAGAGAACTTTTCTTGTGCCTGATTACTATTTAAATAGAATATTGTTATAAATAGTAAAACAAATTTTATAGATTTGCTCATAGTCTGATTTTTGTTAAGCAAATGTGAAATTTTTTTTTGAAAAATTTACTACAAAAATTGTTAATGTATGGTTAATTATTGTAATTAATTCTGTACTAAATTATAGGTTTGTTATATGAAATTTAAAAAAGAGAGATTAGTTGTTGTTGTATTATTGTTTAGTATTAGCTTGTTTTCACAAGTTGATAAAAAGAAACGTACTTTTGATATACAACTTAAAAATCCTTTTGAGACAGAAAAATCAAATACATCTTCGTCACTACCTTCCTTAGAATATAAGAGTATCTTGAATGAAGATAATAGTTATTTGAAAAGATATTCCATTTTAAATAAAAAGACAGATTCTAAAAGTATCTTAGAAAATGATAAAAAATTTATTAATCCAGGTGATGAGATAAGAGATAATCTAAATAAAAAACATCACGATAAACCTATTGACGAAAGTTTTAAAAGTAATCAATTCTTAGGGCAATTTAGTACTAAAGCTAAATATATAAAAATAGTATGTAGAGACCATGAATATCCTGATGGAGATAGAGTGCGAATATTGGTTAATGATGCTATTTTAATTCCTGATGTTCTATTGGAATCGGCATCAAAAGAATTTTATTTAGATTTATCAAAAGGATTTAATAAAATTGAATTTTTAGCTTTAAATCAGGGAACTTCTGGGCCAAATACTGCTGCTTTTTCTGTTTATGATGATAAAGGTATTTTAATTACTAAAAATGAATGGAATTTAACAACGGGAGTGCTAGCTAAAATTGTAGTAGTTAAGGATGAAGATGGTACTAGCGAAGAAGAAAAGAAAGAATAAAGTTTATTAACTTGATTAAAGTAAAATTATTGAGAAATAAAAAAAGCGACCATTTGGTCGCTTTTTTTATTCTATTAGTTTGAATTTTAATTCAATTTTGCTAAAATAGTATTCAAAGTAGCACTTGGACGCATTGCTTTGTCAGTAGCATCAAAATTTGGATGATAATAACCACCAATAGTTTGTGGTTTACCTTGTGCAGTGATTAATTCTTCATTAATTTTAGCTTCATTTGCATTTAATTCTGTAGCTATAGGAGAGAAGATTGCTTTTAGTTCAGCATCTTTATCCTGATTTGCTAATGCATTTGCCCAATATAATGCTAAATAAAAATGAGAACCTCTGTTATCTATACTTCCAATTTTTCTAGCTGGAGATTTATCGTTTTCTAAGAATTTTTCCGTAGCTTCATCTAGTGTTTCAGATAATACTAATGCTTTAGGGTTATTGAAAACATTACCTAAATGTTCATAAGAAACGCCTAATGCTAAAAATTCACCTAATGAATCCCAACGTAAATATCCTTCTTCAATGAATTGTTCAATATGCTTTGGAGCAGAACCACCAGCACCCGTTTCAAACAATCCACCACCATTCATTAAAGGAACAATAGATAACATTTTTGCAGATGTTCCTACTTCTAAAATAGGAAATAAGTCTGTTAAATAATCGCGTAAAACATTTCCTGTTACAGAAACAGTATCTAATCCTTTTACTATTCTTTCTAGTGAGAATTTTGTAGCATCAACAGGATTCATAATGCGAATATCTAAACCAGCAGTGTCATGATCTTTTAAATATAAATTTACTTTTTCTATAATTTGTCTATCATGTGCTCTGTTTTCATCTAACCAGAAAATTGTAGGAACTCCAGTAGCTCTTGCTCTATTAACTGCTAGTTTAACCCAGTCTTGAATAGGAGCATCTTTTACTTGGCACATTCTAAAAATATCACCAGCTTCAACAGCTTGTTCCATTAATATTGTTCCATTTGCATCTTTTATCACAACAGTTCCGTTAGTTGACATTTGGAATGTTTTGTCATGTGATCCGTATTCTTCGGCTTTTTGAGCCATTAAACCTACATTTGGAACACTTCCCATTGTTTTAGGATCTAATGCACCATTTTGTTTACAAAAATCTATGGTTGCTTGATAAATTCCTGCATAACATCTATCTGGAACAATTGCTTTAGTATCTTGAGATTTTCCTGCTGCATTCCACATTTGTCCTGAATTACGAATCATTGCAGGCATAGAAGCATCAATAATTACATCAGATGGAACATGTAGATTTGTAATTCCTTTGTCTGAATTTACCATTGCTAAAGCTGGTCCATTTTCTATTGCAGTTGTTAAATCGGCTTCAATTTCAGCTTGTTTTGCATGACCTTGAATTTTAGCATATACATCTCCTAAACCATTGCGAGTGTCTATTCCTAATTCTTCAAACAATGTTGCATATTTTTCAAATACTGCTTTGAAATAAACTTCTACAAAAGCTCCAAATAATAATGGATCTGAAATTTTCATCATGGTTGCTTTTAAATGCACCGAAAATAAAACACCTTTTGCTTTTGCATCGTCAATTTGTTCTGCAATGAATTTTTTAAGTTTCCCCATGTTCATTACAGAGCTATCAATAATTTCTCCTGCTTTTAGAGGAGAATTTTCTTTTAAAATATTAGTAGCTCCATTAGCATCAGTAAATTCAATAGTGAAACTACCAGCATCTTTTATTGTAACCGATTTTTCTGTACCATAAAAATCACCATCATTCATGTGCGAAACATGTGATTTTGAATCTGAAGACCAAGCTCCCATTGAATGTGGATGTGCTTTTGCATAGTTTTTAACTGCTTTAGGAGCTCTTCTATCTGAGTTTCCTTCACGTAAAACAGGGTTAACAGCTGATCCTAAAACTTTAGCATATTTTGCTTTTATTGTTTTTTCTTCTTCGTTTTGTGGTTCCTCAGGGAAATTAGGAATTGCATAACCTTGTGATTGTAACTCTGCAATAGCTTCTTTAAGTTGAGGTACAGAAGCAGAAATATTTGGAAGTTTTATGATATTTGCTTCTGGAGTTGTTGCTAATTGACCTAGTTCGGTTAAAGCATCAGCTATTTTTTGGTTTTCATTTAAAAATTCTGGAAAATTTGCCAAAATTCTTCCTGCTAATGAAATATCTCTTGTTTCTATTGTAATATTTGCAGGCTTTGAGAAAGCTTTTACTATTGGTAAAAATGAATGAGTTGCTAGCATTGGTGCCTCATCTGTAATAGTGTAAATAATCTTAGGTTGGTTTGACATGAAATATATATTTTATGTTTATTTAAAATTTTTTTAAGCCTCGCAAATATAGTAAATTAAGCTGTTTTTTTTAAGTGTTCTTGGGTTGAAATCATCTGATTTTAGAATTTGATAATAAATAAGGGCTATTTTGATGAAATTATTGTTTTAATCATAATATATTAATTAGTTTATTTTTTTTCTCATTGTATTTAAGGTCATTTTAATAACATTGTTTTACTTATAGTGCTATAAATAAAAGTAATAGGTGGAGTGAAAATCGTATTTGTGTTTTATATACTTTTGCGCCCAAAAAAATAGAACATGAAAAAAACATTGCTATTAACCATTGCATTTTGTTTTAGTCGTTTTTTATTTTCTCAAGTTGGCATCGGAACTACGTCTCCAGATGTTTCCTCAGCTTTGGATATAAAAAGCAATAATTCAGGATTATTAATACCTAGGGTAAACTTATTATCTTCAACAGATAAAACAACAATTAGCAACCCAGCTATTAGTTTATTAGTTTACAATACTTCTACAATTTCAGATGTGACTCCTGGGTTTTACTATTGGGACACTGTTTGGAAAAAAATGAATAATGCTGCAGGAGCGATAGGAACAACTAGTGGTTGGGCTTTTAATGGTAACACATTAACTACAGGAAGCGAATATTTAGGAACCAATAATTATCATTCATTAGCGTTTAAAATAAATAACTCAAGTTTTGGAAGATTTCATCCTAATGGAGGAATTTCAATTGGTAGAGGTTCTACTTCAAATGATGAACATTCTATAGCAATAGGAACATCTGCAAATTCTTCAGCTTCAAATGAGGCTATTGCAATAGGGAGAAATTCTTCAGCATCTGGTTATAGATCTGTTGCGTTAGGATTCAATAGTTCATCTTCAAATAACAACTCAATAGCATTGGGGAATTTTTCAACAGCTTCAGGAGAACAAGCAACAGCTATAGGAACAGGAGCTACTTCAAGTGGTCAGAATGCTACAGCTATTGGTTATCAAGCAACGGCAAGTCAGGCAAATTCAATAATTTTAGGAAATTCAACTAGTAGTAATAATAAAATAGGAATTGGTACTAATTCACCAGACGAACGATTACATGTTAATGGTTCAATAAAAATAGTTGATGGAAATCAAGGTTTAGGGAAAGTACTTGTTTCTAATGAAAGTGGAAAAGCAAGTTGGGCAGATTTGAATGATTTGAAACTATATGGTGAAATCTATAAAAATTCAAGTAGCGTTTTATCTTCAGGAGCCATTAATTTGGGAACAAATGGAGTTAGTAATGGAATGTCATTAAATGCTTCTAGTATTCAAGTACAAAAAACAGGATTATATAGAATTTCATATACAGTTTCATTGAGAAAAAGTTCAGGATCTGCAATTCATCCAGAATTTTATTTAGGAATTTACGGAACTGAAATTCCAGGAACAAGAACATATAGTACTATTTCTGGAAATGATACAAGAACTGTATCTTTAGTGAAATTGGTTAATCTTACTGCTTATGAAGCCGTTTCTATTTATTCATCATTATCTAATACTAATACAAATTTATTAGCAAACGGATGTAGTCTAGTTATAGAATTAATTAAATAGATTAAAGTATCAATAATAAGGTGGTTTAAGCATTTTTGATTGACGGGAAAACGTTATTTTTTGTCTCAATTAAAAAAGTTTAAACCACTTCTGCTTTTAAATCGTAATTTTGAACTTTAAAAAATTATAATTTCAAAATTTGAGAACTTCTATTTTTAAAACTATCTCTGATCCTAAAGAATTTAAATCACAACTTTTACATTGGTCTAGTCAATTTAGAGAAGTTACGTTTTTAGATTCAAACGACTATAATCAAAAATATTCTAGTTATGATTGTATTTTAGCTGTTGAAGCTTTCACATCTATTAAAACAGATTATCATAATGTATTTGAAGATTTGCATCAATATCAATCACATGCTAAAGATTGGTTGTTTGGTTATATTTCTTATGATGTAAAGAATGATGTTGAATTACTAAAATCAGAAAACTTTGACGGATTAGAATTTCCTGATTTATATTTTTTTCAACCTAAAAAGTTGTTTTTTTTAAGAGATAATTATTTGGAAATTAGATATTTGAATATGTGTGATGATGAAGTTGAAACAGATTTTATCGAAATTTCGCAATGTTCTTACGCTAAATCTGAAGAAGTAGTTATAGATGCTATTAAACAAAGAATTTCAAAAGAAGAATATCTTTTAAAAGTTAATAAGATATTAGAATACATTCATAAAGGAGATATTTATGAAACTAATTTTTGCATGGAATTTTTTGCAAAAAATGCTGTTATTAATCCAGTAGCAATATATCAAGAATTAAATGCTATTTCAGAACCACCTTTTGCAACTTATTTTAAAAATGATAATCATTATTTACTTTCTGCTTCACCAGAACGATATTTAAAAAAAGAAAATAATAAAGTAATTTCCCAGCCAATAAAAGGAACAGCAAGAAGAAGTTTTGATATTGAACAAGATAATCAATTAAAAACGGAGCTTTCTAAAAATGAAAAAGAGCGATCAGAAAACATTATGATTGTTGATTTGGTACGAAATGATTTGTCTCATACAGCTAAAAAAGGAAGCGTAACTGTTGAAGAATTATGTGGAATTTATACTTTTAAACAAGTACATCAAATGATTTCTACGGTTGTTTCGGAAGTTGAAAATACAATATCTCCAATAGAAATTATTAAGTCTACCTTTCCTATGGGAAGCATGACAGGAGCGCCAAAAATTTCAGCTATGAAAATTATTGAAAATCTAGAAGAAACGAAACGAGGATTATATAGTGGAGCAGTTGGTTATTTTAGTCCAACAGGAGATTTCGATTTTAATGTTGTAATAAGAAGTATCCTATATAATGCTAAAAAACAATATTTATCTTTTTCTGTAGGAAGCGCAATAACATCTCAATCTATTCCTGAAAACGAATATGAGGAGTGTTTGTTAAAAGCAAAAGCAATGTTTGAAGTTTTACGATTAAGATAATAGTTATGAAAAAGAAGATTATTATTCTAGTTTTGTGTTTGCTGCAAATTAGTTGTAAAGCAAAATCGAATACTTATGAGCATATTATTGAGCCAGAATATGAACTATTTAAAGTAAATCAGCAAAAAGCAATATTGGTTTTATTTCCTTGTTTTCCTTGCGATATAGAAGATACAAAAAGCGAGTTCCCAATAATTGATTACGCTACAAGTCAAGGTGTTTCTGTACTATTAATGAATTATAATCAGAAGTTGTATTTAAATGAAAGTGAGTTTGTAGCATTGTCAGATTTATTCAATTCTATTTTTGAAACACAGAATGTGAAAACAGAAAATGTGCATATTGGAGGTTTTTCAAGTGGAGGAAATGTAAGCTTATTATGGAGTAATTATTTATTGAAAACGCATAATAAAATTGTACCAAAAGGTGTTTTTATAGTTGATTCACCAGTTGATATATTAGGATTATACTATGTTGCAAAGAAGAATATTAGTATGAATATATCAAGTGATAGTGTTGAAGAATCTAATTGGATTATTCAAAAACTTCAATCAGATTTAGGAAATCCAAATGATAGCATTAATTTGTATGAAAAAAAAGCCCCTTTTACACTAGAAACAAAAAATATTGGTAATGCTAAGTATTTAAAAAATATTAAGATTAGATTTTATACAGAACCAGATATAGATTGGTGGAAAGAAACAAAGAACAATGAAGAAAAAGATTTGAATTCATATTTTATTCAACAATTTTATAAAGAATTGAAGCAAGATGAGTTTAAAAAAGTATCCTTAGTTTTAACAAAGAATAAAGGATATAGAAAAAACGGAGATCGTCATCCACATTCATGGTCAATAGTTGATAAAGACAATCTTATAAAATGGATTTTAGATAATTAATTTGTTGAAAAACCTTAAATTCGTGATTCTATATTTTTACAATGTTAGAAAAATTTAAAAATCATTTAGATCAAAATTTTCCACATTTATATGGGAAGAAATTACTATTGACTGTTAGTGGAGGAATTGATAGTGTTGTATTGGTTCATTTATGTAAAAAAATACAGTTGGAAATAGGTGTTGCACATTGTAATTTTCAGTTAAGAGATACTGAAAGTGACGAAGATGAGCTTTTTGTACAAGAATTGTGTACGCAATATAATATTCCCATTTTTATCCAAAAATTTTCTACAAGTGATTATGCAGTTCAGCGTAAACTTTCTACACAATTAGCTGCGAGAGAATTAAGATATAATTGGTTTAATGAAATTATAGAAAATAACAACTATGATTATATTGTAACAGCTCATCATTTAGATGATCAAATAGAAACATTTCTAATAAACTTAACTAGAGGAACAGGTCTAGAAGGATTAACAGGAATTCCAGAGCAAAATGATAAGATAATAAGACCTTTGCTAATTTTTTCTAGAAATGAGATTGAAAATTTTGCAAATAAAAATCAAATAGATTGGCGTGAAGATTCTAGCAATGCATCAGATAAATATTTAAGAAATAAAATCCGTCATGCAGTTGTTCCTGTTTTAAAACAATTGAACCCTAGCTTTTTAACATCATTTCAAGAAACGTTGAATCATTTGAAGCAATCTGTTGAGCTAGTTGAAGATGTTACTGCAATTATGTATGAAAGAATAGTAACTCAATTAGATCATAAAATTCAAATCAACATAGAAGAATTATTAAAACTAAAGAATTATAAAAGTTATTTGTATCAATGGTTGAAAGAGTATGGTTTTACAGCTTGGGATGATATTTATAATTTACCATATGCACAATCTGGAAAACAAGTTTTTTCAAATTCTTACATACTTTTAAAAGACAGAAATTATTTATTATTATCTCCAAAAGAAAAAGAAGAACTAAAAGAGTCTTTTTTTATTAATGAAAACTTAAAAAATCATAAAGTTCCCTTAAATCTCTCTTTTTGTAACATAAGTTACATTTCAAACTCAGATAACAATATTATATTTGTTGATGAAGATAAATTACAGTTTCCTTTAGAGATAAGAAAGAAAAAAGAAGGTGATAGTTTTTATCCTTCAGGAATGAATGGAAAGAAAAAATTGAGTAAATATTTTAAAGATGAAAAATATTCACTTTTAGAAAAAGAAGAACAATGGTTACTTGTTTCAAACAATGAAATTGTTTGGGTAATAGGCAAGCGAGCAGATCAACGTTTTTTAGCAAATGAAAACACACAAAACACCCTAAAAATAGAACTTAAATAATGAAAAAAATTTTTACTTTTTTAATAATAATATTTTCCTTAACGGGAAATTCTCAAATATTAGACCCTGTAAAATGGACTACTAAAGTTATTCAAAAGTCAAATACAGAGTTTGAATTAATAATAGATGCTACAATTGACTATAATTGGCATCTATATTCTCAAAACACACCAGATGGAGGTTCTCAGCCGCTTGTTTTTGAATTTAAAAATGCAAAAGGAAATTATACTTTAGTAGGAAAAACAACAGAAGGTAAATATATAAAAGAATACAACGAAATATTTGAAGTAGATGAATACTTTTTTGTTAATAAAGCACAATTTAAACAGCTTATAAAAGTTACAAATACAAACCTTAAAGAAATAAAAATAGCATTATCAGGACAAGTTTGTATCGATGGAAAATGTATTCAAGAAGATGATAATTTAACAATCAAATTACCAGAAATTAAACAAGAAACGATAGTAGAAAAAGTTGAAGAAAAAGCAGTAATTACTGATACAAAAGAAGATAAAAAGACTACCGAAGAAATTATAACAAAAGTAGACGAAGTTATAACAGATTCAACAAATTCTAATGTAGAAGAAGTTAAGAAAGTTGAGACTACTACAGCTACTAAAAAAGAGATAAAAAAAGAAGAGAAAAAAGGATTGTTAAGTATATTTATTTTGGCTTTTTTAGGTGGATTTGCGGCTTTGTTAACGCCATGTGTATTCCCAATGATTCCAATGACAGTAAGTTTCTTTACAAAACAAAGTAAAACGAAAGCTGAAGGAAAGAAAAACGCTTTTATTTACGGGATTTCAATTATCTTAATTTATTTATTATTAGGTTCTTTAGTAACAGGTATTTTTGGAGCCGATGCTCTAAATGCATTATCAACTAATGTTTGGTTTAATATTATTTTCTTTGGTTTATTAGTCTTTTTTGCAGCTTCTTTTTTAGGTGCTTTTGAAATTGTTTTACCAAATTCATGGGCAAATAAAGTAGACAGACAAGCTGATAGAGGAGGAGTTGTAGGAATTCTATTTATGGCATTAGCTTTAGCTATTGTATCGTTTTCATGTACAGGACCTATTGTAGGAACATTATTAGTAG
Source organism: Flavobacterium sediminilitoris (assembly GCF_023008245.1). NCBI lineage: Bacteria > Pseudomonadati > Bacteroidota > Flavobacteriia > Flavobacteriales > Flavobacteriaceae > Flavobacterium > Flavobacterium sediminilitoris. Next base: position 3,499,389 of record NZ_CP090145.1, on the reverse strand, counting down.
AAGCAGCTTCTAAAGGAGGAATTGCTCCAATTGTAGGAATGCTAGGTTTTTCTTCAGCTTTGGCATTACCATTTATGCTTTTTGCGATGTTTCCTGGTTGGATGAATTCATTACCAAAGTCAGGAGGATGGTTAAATACAGTTAAAGTTTCATTAGGATTTTTAGAACTTGCTTTAGCTTTTAAATTTTTGTCAAATGCTGATTTAGTTTTACAAGCACATTGGTTGGAAAGAGAAGTCTTTTTAGCTATTTGGATTGTGATTTTTGGTACTTGGGCTGTATATTTATTTGGTAAATTAACACTACCTCATGATAGTCCATTATCACATATATCTGTTGGAAGATTATTTTTAGCTTTATTGGTTTCAATATTTACAGTGTATTTAATTCCAGGTCTTTGGGGAGCACCTTTAAAATTAATTTCAGGATTTCCACCACCAATGACATATAGTGAAAGTCCTTATGGAGTAGGAAATTCTCAAGGAGGTGGAGGAGAAGCTACTTCAGTTTTACCAGCACATGCCCATTATGGGCCACATAAAATTATCGCTTTTCATGATTATGAAAAAGGAGTCGCTTATGCAAAAGAAGTTGGTAAACCTATTCTTTTAGATTTTACAGGACATGCATGTGTGAATTGTAGAAAAATGGAGGAGCATGTTTGGTCACAACCAGAAGTGCTTTCAATGTTAAAAAACGATATTGTTTTAATTTCACTTTATGTTGATGATAAACGTTCATTAGATGAAAAGGAACAATACATTTCTCCTGAAACAGGAAAAGAAATAAAAACTATCGGTAATAAATGGAGTGATTTTCAGATTACAAGATATAAAAATAATGCTCAACCATATTATATCGTTTTGAATTCAGAAGGTAAAGATATATCAGACCCAGTAGGTTATACACCAGATGTTGAAGAATATAAAACATGGTTAAAAGAAGGTATTGCTAATTTTAAGAAATAAAACAAAAACCCAATCTTATGATTGGGTTTTTTATTCCACTATTTTTTCAATATAATCAGAGTTTAAAAGATAAAGTGCACCCATATATTGCAATTTAAAAGAGATTAAATCACCTACTTTATAAATTTTTTCAGAATTTGAAATATCAACAACCATCATGTCGGAACTAGCATCTACGATAGTAATATTTGGATTGTCTGTTTCTAAATATTGTGGTTGCATATCTAGTAATCCAATGTCTAGAATAGCACGCAATGAAGTAGTACTTAAATCAGTATCATCATTAATTTCGTATGTGTTTCCAGCTACATTTTCACCTAATTCACCAATAGGATTATCTGGTTTTTCAGTAATTTCAATAACTTCTGCATAGAGTTTGAAAACATCATTATGTAACCCTTCTATTGTTTCACCTGTAAATAAATCTTTTCCAAAAAACAATGCTTCTCCTATTCTAAAATGATTTACAGCCATAGGTCGTGCATTTTTAAGCATTAAAGGAACAGCAACAGAAGTTCCACCAGAAACCCAAGGTATTTTTACATTGAATTTAGCTTCAATCAATTGTTTGTATAAACTCAGTTGAATTAGTTTATCTTGAGTAGGCATTACACCACTTAAACAATTTAAATTAGTTCCAATTCCTCTAATTTCAATATTAGGTAAACTAAAGACTTGTTCGTAAAAATGAAGCAATTCTTCTCCTAAAACACCTTCACGCAAGTCACCCATTTCAATCATAATAATGATTCCGTGTTTTTTATTTTGTCGTTTCGCTTCTTCAGAAAGCATTTGAATAGTGTAAATTTCTGTATTAAAACTTACATCAGCATATTGAACAATTGTTGAAATATTTCGTTTTGAAGGTGGCTTTATATATGATGTTTTAATATTTGGATTTAATTTTTTAATTTTTTTTAAATTACTAATTCTTGAATCGTGCATTTCGGTTACACCTAATGAAATGATTTCTTTTAGGTATATAGTATTTCCACAAAGTAATTTTGTAACAACTCCCCATTCAATATTTCGTTCTTTAAACATGGTGTTTAAAAACGTATAATTTTCTTTTAGTTTTCTTCGATATAGTTTTATAAAAGCCATTATAGTGTAATTTTTCTTGGTATTGTTTTAGAAATACGGGTTAATAATTCATAATTTAATTGGTTACTAAAATCACTAAATGAAGCGACTGAAACGGTAAGTTTTTCCTGTGTGCCAATTAGAACAACTTCATCACCTTTTTTTACATGTTCAATTTCAGAAACATCAATTGTTAGCATATTCATATTTACTGTACCAATAACCATGCAACGTTTTCCATTTATTAAAACACGTCCTTGATTACTTAATGAACGGCTATAACCATGTGAGTAACCCAATGGAATAGTTGCAATTTTCATCTTATTTTTTGCCATAAAACTTGTTCCATATCCAATAAATTCTCCCGATTTTACTCGTTTTACACTCATTACTTCACTTTTCCAAGTAATAACACGTTGTAAAGGATCTATTTTTTTCTTTTTAGAGTTTAAATAACTAACTAAAACTTCAGGACTAGGCCATAAACCATATTGTAATATACCAATTCGAACTAGGTCCATTCTTGTTTCTGGAAACATCATAGCGGCAGCAGAACAAGCCGAATGTTTTATTTTAGGATGTAATTCAAATGTACTGAAAATTGAACTTGCTTCATTGAAAATAACAATTTGTTTTTGAACCCTATAATAATTTGCAATGCTTTCTGCTCCAGCAAAATGTGTACATAAGCCTTTGAAATAGAGGTTGTCTTTTTCTTTGATTAAGAATTGTGCTACTTTTGAAATTTCACTGATTTTAAAACCTGTTCGATTCATTCCAGTTTCAATTTCGATATGTAAAATAGCTTTTTGATTTAGCTTTTTTGCTATTTTTGATGCTTTTGCTAATCGGTAGCGTTCAAAAACAAAGAATTCAATTTGATGGCTAATTACCCAAGCCAAATCATCATCTGCAACAAATCCCATAATAAGAATAGTTACTTTATTTCCTAATGTATCAAATATTATTTTAGCTTCTTCGACGTCAAAAACAGAAAAATGAGTTATGCCATTTGCAAATGCCATTAAAACAAATTCTTTCAAACCATGACCATAAGCGTTTCCTTTTACAACAGAAGAAAGAATTACTTTTTTACCAAAGGTTTTTTTTAGAAAATCAATATTGTTTTTATGAGCATTTTGATTAATTTCTATGATGGAATTCTTATGCATTTAAAATGTCTTTTGTAATTTGATGGAATAATTTTATTCCTGTTTCTATTATTTCATCAGGGAAATCATAATCTGGATTATGAAGTGAAGGCGTTTTTTCTCCTGAACCTAAACCTAGCATAGCTCCTTTAAATTTTTGTGTAAACAATCCGAAATCTTCACCAAAAGTAAAAGGTTCTTCTTTTTCAAGTATATCAAAACGATTCTTAGAAGCGGCTTCTCGAATTATATTTATAGCTTCAACATTGTTTTCATTAGCTTGAAAACTTTGTGTCCAGTCTATATTTAGTTCTAATTTATGTTTTGATGCAATTGATTGTATAATAGATTCTAAATGAGTTTCTATTGTTCTCATTTGAAGATTACTATTGCTTCTAATTGTAAAATGAATTTCACCATATCCAGCAGAAACACCATAAGCTTTTTCTCCCATGTTAATGTAAATAGGAGTAATTAAACAATAATCAGGTTGTGTTACATCATTTTTAATAATAGCATCAAAATGATTAATAATTTCTGAAATTGCTAAAGCAGGATTAATTCCGTTTTCTGGTTCGCCCGCATGAGATGTTTTTCCTCTTAATTTTATAATCATACTGTTTACAGCACAAGTAAAGGTATGCTCTTTTACAATAATTTGATGTTTTTTGAATCCAGGCAAATTATGTAATGCAAAAGCATAATCGGGTTTGATTTCTTTAAATTTTTTATCATTTGAAACTCTTCTGGCACCATTTCCGTCTTCTTCCGCAGGTTGAAAAAGTAATAGTACAGTTCCTTTTTCTATTGGATTTTGATATAATTCTTTAGCTAATCCACATAAAATTGCCATGTGACCATCATGTCCACATTTATGAGAAACATCTTCATAAACAGATTGATGACTGAATGAATTAATCTCATGAATAGGTAAAGCGTCTAGTTCACATCTGAATAATATTGTTTTTCCTTTTTCTTTTCCGTTGTAAGTTGCTAAAATTCCTTCTCCTCCAAGTTTTGTTATAATTGTATCAGGAGAATAGTGGGAAAGAAATGTTAGAATACGTTTAGCTGTTTCTTTTTCGTTTCCAGATATTTCTGGGTATTGATGTAATTCTTTTCTAAGTTGAATAAGCTCTTTCAAAACTTTTTATTTAGTTAAACGCATTTCTAAGTATTTATTTGTAAATCCAAGTTTTTCATATAATTTTTTGGCAGGATTATCGGGTTCTACGTGTAATGCAATATTTCCATTTGCAGTTTCAATAGCTTTTTGCATTAATTGTTTCCCAAATCCTTTTCCTCTTTGACTATTATCAACTGCAATATAAACCAAAATATTTTCAGGAATAAAGCCTTCCATTCCAGTATTGTTTAAGATAACAGCACCTACAATCTTTTCATTGTCTAATCCTACAATTATAGTTCCTCCTTTAGAAGGATTCATAGCATAGTTAATACATTTTAAGATATCTTCCGTTTTGTCGCCATATTGTTCTAAATGTGTAAATAGAAATTCGGCAATTATTTGATGATTATATGTTTTGTGTTCTCCTGTTTCTGGAGTAATAATTTTAAATTCCATTGTTTATTTTTTTATAATGATAATTTGATAATAATATGAATGTTATTAAAGATATGCTAATTCCGAAGATATTTGCGTCTAAATGTTTTGGTAATGAGTAATTTAATGGTAATTTGTTGTTAGATAGAATTAGTCCAATAGTTGTTCCACCTCCTAAAAGCATACTCCAAAAAGCGGCTTTAGCATTGCTTTTTTTCCAAAATAATGCTCCTAGAACAGGGACAAATAAACCAGAAACCATAAAAGCGTAGGAGTAGAGCATAAGTTCTAATACGTTTTGCATTTGAGAAGCTAAAAGAATTGCAAATGCTCCAACAGAGAGTGTTACAATTTGTGAAATTTGAAGCATTTTCTTTTCTGAAAATTCTTTTTTAGAAAATTTAGAAATAATATCGGTTACAATATTTCCAGAAGCTGCCATTAAACAGCTATCAGCAGTGGAAAGAATTGCTGAAAAATAGGAAGAAAGCATTAATCCCATTAATCCAATAGGTAAAATTGTACTTAAAAGTATAGGTAATCCCATTTCACTGTCCATTGAAGCGGCATCTGTTATTCCGTCAAACATTCCTTGTGTGGCAGCAACTTTTGCAAGCATTCCTAGAATAACTCCCATAAAAGCCATTATAGGCCATTCAAATAGACCAGCAATAAACCATGCTTTTTTTGCTTCTTTTTCGTCTTTACAAGCATAAATTCTTTGGTATAGTGTCATTCCAATAAACCAAATAGGAATTATGGTTACAGACCAATTTAAGATTTGATGCCAAGAAACATTGGTTAACGATAAATATTCAGGTGCTAGAGTTGCTTTGATAACGTCATAACCACCAACTGCATTATAAGCTATAGGAATACCTATAAAAACGAGTCCGACAATTAAGATGATCCATTGAATGGTATCAGTGTAAATTACTGCTTTTAAGCCTCCTACAGCGGTGTAAACTACTGCTATAACCCCCATAATGATTAGAGCAGTTTGAAGGTTTAATCCTTCAATAGTTGCTGAGGCTAATTTGGCTCCAGCTAACACTTGTGAACTTGTAAAACCAATATAACCAATAGCTGATATAATTCCTGCTAATAATGCAACCTTGGCATTATAAAAATGATTGAAAATTTGTGGAAAAGTAAAAAACTTATGCAAATGACCTAGTTTACTTACTTTTGGAATTAAGAAAACAGCACTTAACCAAGCACCAATTAATCCTGTAAATAGCATCCAAGATCCTGAAATTCCCATAGTAAAGCCAAGGCCACCAAGACCAATTGAAAATCCACCACCAACATCGGTAGCTACTACGGATAGTCCAATGTGCCAGCTACTCATGTTTCTTCCACTAACATAAAAATCTTCTGAAGATTTGTTTTTTTTGTAAAAATAAAAACCTACACCAAGCATAGCTAGCATGTAAACAACAAAGATTAAATAATCTACTGCGTGCATTTTATTTGTTTTAAAATTATGTATTGCCTGTTAAGGAATTTTTCCAAAGGCTAGATGTAGCGAACTACAAATCGAATGATTAAAATGAAAGATTTTAGAATTAAAATCTTATAAATAATAGTTAGATAAACTATTGTATGAAATCAAATAACGAGGCGCAAAGGTAATAAAAATGATTTGGAATGCCTAATTTGGGTTGATGGTTGTCTATTGTCAGGTTGTCTGTTGTTGGTTGTTGGATGTGAGTTGACAGCGTGCAAGTCTCTAAAATAAGTTGATTACAAAAGTACATTTAAATGAAAACTAATTTAAAAACGGTCCACTTTATTTAGGCATTGATAATAAAAATTCCTATTACATTTCATAATAGGAATTGAATTTGCAAACACTTTTGTTTACTAAAAGGACAAGTTAAAGCTTAATATTTCTCTTTTTGAAAGCCCCAGTCTCTTAATTCTTGTTTGTATGTATCAGGATAATTGGCTTTTAAAGTATAAATAATGGCATTTAATCCTTTATTTAGATTTTTCTTTAAGATGTTTTTATCACCTACTTTAACCGAAACCAGACCATCTGTTGTTGTGGCTTCTTTTACTAAAACACTATATTGTTGTTGTAAGGAAGTCCAGAAAGCCAACCCAAATTCTTTGTCTTCAAACTCGTGCTCTGTTAGTGCGCTAATCATTAATTTCAAGGCTTCCACTCTTTTGTTTTTATCTGTTGGTAACAGGTAGCGATTGCCTTTGTGTTCAATACCAAAAGCTGCAAAATAGCTGGTACTGTTTTCTTTTTTATATTTATCTGTAATGTAGCCTTTTACATATGACAAATGCGTATCCATTGTTTTTTCTAAGGCCTCTAATGTTTGTGTAATTTGTGGTCGTGTAGCGCCTTTAGATAATCTAATAGATAGTGTGTTGTTATAATTCGTTGCATCCGCCTGAAATTGCGCAACGGTTAACCATTTTAATGTTAGCCAACTAGAAGCTGCCCATTTTTCGCTTACTGTTGTAATGACATTGCCGAAGTTAATATCGGCTACTGGAACATTTCTAGTCTTAGTAGATTTTTCATTTTTTGAATTGTTTGCATTTGTTTCCATAAGTACTGTATTTAATTTTAAATTAACTTAATACTAAGTTATAATTTGAAACATTAACAATAACAATGCCAAAAAGCCATTTAAAATTGCCTCAAAATTTTAGAGTAGGATGGTAGAAAGTAGCTGCTGTGCCTGTTTATAGAAAAACCAAAAAAGCAGGTGTAGTTGCTCCTAAAACAGTGCGTTTAGTGCAGGTATCAGGTGTAGTTGGTAGTAAAATAGTGCGTTTGGAGTAGGTTATAGGTGTAAACTGTGTTGTTACACTTTGTTTAAGAGGCGTAAATGCTTTAGTAGGTTGTTGTATTGTTTAAAGTGAGTATACTTTTCAGCTAGATTTTTCCCAAAGAATTGATGTAGCGAACTACAAATCGAATAATCAAAGCAAAAGATTTTAAAATGTAAAATCTTATTTACAATAGTTAGATTAACTATTTATGAAACTAATTAACGAGCAAAAAGATAATAAAAAGGAATGGAAATGCTTAATTGGGGTTGTAGGTTAATATTTATGATATTTGATTTGATACTTCTTATTTATGTAAAGTACAAGATTCTATAAACATCTTTCCTAAATCACTTAACCCAAACTGTCTGCCACCTAATAATAAAGTTGCTTTATTTTTATTAGTCTTTGATGTAATATCCATTTCAATCAATCCTAATCTAATTAAATTTATTCTTTCAATATTAGTAAAATTAGAATCAATACTAGAATAATCGATTAAATGTGAATTTTCATTTTTATAGTTATAAATTTTTTCAATAATTAATAACTCATTTGAACTTAACTGATTTAGTATAAAAGGAAAAATTGACGACTCGTAATTTTCTTTTGTATCAATAAGATTAACTAATAAATTACTCCATTTTTCTTGTAATGTTTCATTATCTTCTAAACTTGAATATTCCAATAATGGTACAAGCGCTTTAACAGATAATTGTTTTAAAGTAATATTATTTTGTTTACAAATTTCTTGAGCTTTTACAAGCATTTTGATTTGATTATTTAATCTAAATATTCTTATTTTATCACCAAGTAATAGACCAGTTTCTTCAAGGGTAGCACCAACCAATTTTTCAAGAAATCCTTGGACTAATTCAATTCCTTTTTCGACTGCTGTTGAAGAAATATCTATCTTTGAACTCATAATATTATTTACTAAGGATTTTTTACTAATTTATAAATAAATTTTTATAATTGTTTACAGTTAAGAATAATTGTTAATAATTAAAAAAGTATTAAAATTCAAAATCTTTTCTATATTTGTACTTATATAAGCCAAAATTTAAAAGTATAAGCCATGTTAGTAAAAGTATTCGGAAGTGCCGTTTTCGGTGTGGAAGCGACGACCATTACCGTTGAGGTAAACATTGATAAAGGAATAGGCTACCACTTGGTAGGATTACCAGATTCCGCAATTAAAGAAAGCAGTTATCGTATTGCTGCTGCACTCAAAAACAATAATTATTCGTTACCTGGAAAGAAGATTACGATAAATATGGCTCCAGCCGATTTGCGTAAGGAAGGTTCTGCCTACGATTTAACGCTTGCTGTTGGAATTTTAGCAGCTTCTAATCAAATAAAAATAGATTTAGTAAATGATTATGTTATTATGGGTGAATTATCACTTGATGGTGGTTTGCAACCCATAAAAGGAGCGTTATCAATAGCTATAAAGGCCAAAGAAGAAGGTTTTAAAGGAGTGATTTTGCCTATTCAAAATGTTAAAGAAGCAGCTGTTGTAGATGGAATAGATGTTTATGGAGTAGAAAATGTATTACAAGTAATTGATTTTTTTAATGGAAAAGGTGATTTGATTCCTACGGTTATTGATTGTCAAGAAGAATTTAATAAAACACTAGAATTTCCAGAATTTGATTTTTCTGATGTTAAAGGACAAGAATCTATAAAAAGATGTATGGAAATTGCTGCTGCTGGAGGTCATAATATAATTTTAATTGGCCCGCCAGGATCTGGTAAAACAATGCTAGCAAAGCGTTTACCCAGTATTTTACCTCCTATGACCATGCAAGAAGCATTGGAAACAACTAAAATCCATTCTGTAGCAGGAAAAGTAAAAGAGGCTGGGTTATTGACACAAAGGCAATTTAGAAATCCTCATCATACTTCTTCGAGTGTAAGTTTAGTAGGAGGAGGAAGCTATCCACAACCAGGGGAAATTTCGTTAGCACATAATGGTGTTTTGTTTTTAGATGAATTACCTGAGTTTAAGCGAGAAGTATTGGAAGTAATGCGTCAACCATTAGAAGACAGAGAAGTTACCATTTCTAGAGCTAAATTTACAATTACATATCCTTCATCTTTCATGTTAGTGGCTAGTATGAATCCAAGCCCTGGAGGTTATTTTAATGATCCAAATGCTCCTGTATCAAGTTCGCCAATGGAAATGCAACGTTATTTGAGTAAAATTTCAGGTCCTTTATTAGATAGAATAGATATTCATATTGAAGTGACTCCTGTTCCTTTTGAAAAATTATCGGAAAAAAGAAAGGCAGAGAATAGTGCAGAAATTAGAAAACGAGTTACAAAAGCAAGAAATATTCAATCGTTGCGTTTTCAAAACATGAAGACTATTCATTATAATGCTCAGATGAGTAGTAAGTTAATTAGAGAATATTGTGCGTTAGATGATGAATCATTGCAATTATTGAAAACAGCAATGGAACGATTAAATTTATCAGCGAGAGCTTATGATAGAATTTTAAAAGTATCTCGAACAATAGCTGATTTAGAGGATTCAAGTGTTATTCAATCTCATCATATTGCTGAAGCTATTCAATATCGTAGTTTGGATAGAGAAGGATGGTTAAGATGATGTATAGAAGTTAAAATTTCCTGTTTTTCCAATATTTTGCACCATAGCTACAGAAAATTTCTTCATTAGGTTTAATGTTTTTTGTAGCTATAATGCAAACATTGTTATTTTCATCTAAAGTAATTTTAGCATTATTTTTAAATTTAGAACTAGAAGTACCTTTAGCATCATTTGCATATTTTGCAAAACAATCAACATTCATTGAATCTAATGTTTTGCCATCAATCATGTTAATGAAATATTGATCTTTTTTATTTGTGATACGTTCTTTTACTTGTTCGTCATTTAGAATTTCTCCTTTAAATATGGAGATAATTTCGTCTTGGTATATTTTAATAGCCGTAAATAATCCTTTACCAGCATTTATTAATTGAGAGGTTTCAATATATAAATAATCTGATTCTAAGGCTTCAATTGTGTTGTCAGAATATACCATAGGTTACTATTATTTTAATTCTCCATTTAATGAAGTAAGTCGATTAAGTTCATCAAAGTTAGCAATTATAATATTGTTATCTTTTTTTCCTTCGATAGAATTATTTGTAATCTTTAATGGTATTTCTCTGTCAATTAAGTAGTTTATAAAGGCATTTTTATGATTAACATCAAAACTACTTATTGCTTGTGGAAAATTGGTCATTACTTTTTCAGGTTTACTTTTATCAATTGCTGGAATTGCATCATCATCAATTGTAACTACAAGTGTTCCTTGACCATAATTCGCACAATAATAGCTCTTTGAATTAAAGATTCCGCAAGCAATCATTCCTATTTTATGCTCAAAATTTTCTTCTACATGAAAATGAGGATTTGTTAACTCTTCAATGTTTTTTTCTTCACCAATGGCTTTTAATTTATTTGATTGAATAAGTAAGTTTTCAGGAATTCCACTTTTGCTATTTGCCCAACCCCACATCCAAGAATTGTTATTGAAAGAAAGTGATCCTATGATTTGAATTGGTAATATAATATCTTCAAATGAAATTGTGCCTTCATTCATATCAAATTGCCAAGATTTAGAATCAATTATATCAGCAAGATTTCCTTGTTTTTCAAGAGATAAAGCAATATTTTGCTCTAACATTTCTAAAGAAGTATTACAATTTTGTTTTGTATAAGATTGAAATTCTGTTTGTTTATGATTGTCTTCCATTTTTAAATTTATTTATAATTACAAATGTAATAAAAATGATGTAAAATCTTACAATATGTCTATTTATACAAAAAAACTCCAAGTATGTATATCTTGGAGTTTTTTGAATTTATTTTGAATAATTATTCTGCACTTTCTTGCATTGTGTGATATACATTCATGACATCATCATCTTCTTCAATTTTTTCTAATAACTTTTCTACATCAGCAACTTGCTCAGGAGTAAGTTCTTTTGTTACTTGTGGAATTCTTTCAAAACCAGAAGATAAGATTTCTAAATTTCTATTTTCTAATTCTTTTTGGATATTTCCAAAGCTTTCAAAAGGAGCATACATTAGAATACCATCTTCATCTGCAAAAATTTCTTCTACACCAAAATCAATCATTTCTAATTCTAATTCTTCTACATCTTGTCCTTCTGCTGGAATTCTAAAATTACAAGTATGATCAAACATGAATTCTACAGAACCTTGTGTTCCCATTGTTCCATTACATTTATTAAAATAACTTCTAATATTTGCAACAGTTCTATTGTTATTGTCTGTAGCTGTTTCAATAAGTATGGCTATTCCATGTGGAGCATAACCTTCAAAAAGAACTTCTTTGAAATTAGCAGTATCTTTATCGGAAGCTTTTTTAATAGCGCGTTCTACATTGTCTTTTGGCATGTTTGCTGCCTTTGCATTTTGTATAACAGCTCTTAAACGAGAATTAGTGTCAGGGTTTGGTCCGCCTTCTTTAACGGCCATAACAATATCTTTACCTATTCTAGTGAACGTTTTTGCCATTGCTGACCAACGTTTCATTTTTCGTGCTTTTCTAAATTCAAATGCTCTTCCCATTTCTAATTGTTTTATCTCAGTATAATGTGCAAAAATAAGGTTTCTTTACAATTATTCAAATTGTTACTTATTTTTTATAAAATGGTAATTTAACCACTTTTGCTGCTACGTCTTTATTTCTAATTCGAATAAAAATTTCAGAATCAACACTTGATAATGCTGTAGGAACATATCCTAATCCAATGGCTTTTCCTAATGATGGTGATTGTGTTCCAGAAGTTACAATTCCAACTACATTTCCATTAGCATCTGCAATTTCATAATCGTGACGTGGAATTCCTCTATCAATTAATTCAAATGCAATTAATTTACGACTTACACCTTCTTCTTTTTGTTTTTTTAAATTTTCAGAGTTTGTAAATTCTTTTGTAAACTTTGTAATCCATCCTAATCCAGCTTCAAGTGGTGAAGTAGAATCGTTAATATCATTTCCATATAAACAGAATCCCATTTCTAAACGTAGTGTATCACGTGCAGCTAAACCAATTGGTTTTATGCCATAGGAAGCACCAGCTTCAAACACTTTGTTCCAAATTTGTTCTACTTCAGAATTTTTACAGTAGATTTCAAATCCACCTGATCCTGTATATCCAGTTGCTGAAATAATTACATTCTCTATTCCTGCGAAATCTGCTACTTCAAAATGATAGTATTTGATTGTTGATAGGTCTACAGATGTTAAAGATTGCATAGCTTCAACAGCTTTAGGACCTTGAATTGCAAGTAATGAATAGTCTTCTGAAATATTTTTCATATCGACACCTAAATCATTTTGAGATGAAATCCAGTTCCAATCTTTTTCAATATTTGAAGCGTTTACAACTAATAAATATTGATCTTCTTTTATTTTGTATATAATTAAATCATCAATTATTCCTCCTTCATTATTTGGTAAACATGAATATTGTGCACGACCAATTTCTAAAACAGAAGCATCATTTGATGTTACTTTTTGTATTAATGCTAATGCATTTTCACCTGTTAAAAGAAATTCACCCATGTGAGAGACATCAAAAACACCTACACCGTTTCTTACAGTTTCATGTTCCGTATTTACACCTTCATATTGAACAGGCATATTGTAACCTGCAAAAGGAACCATTTTTGCTCCTAAGCTTTCATGAACGTGTGATAAAGTCGTATTTTTCATTATTTGTAGTTAAAAAATTAAAGTGGCTAATTTATTCAAAAAAACTCAATTAAAAGGCTCGAAAACTTATAAATTGTCGATATGTTTTTAACATTTTTCTTGTTTTTTGTAATAGCATTATTTTGTAAGTATTATTGTTTTTAAATGATCGTAATTTTTTATTTTAATGCTTTTCTTTTCTTTGCTAAGAACATTTTTTATTTGTTCAGGAATTTGAAGATTTATGTTTAATGTAGATTCAACAATATCTATAAATTTTACAGGATGTGCAGTTTCTAAGAAAAAACCTATTGCTTCGGGGTGATTTTTAAGTTCTTTTTTTAAACCTAAATAGCCAACTGCTCCATGTGGTTCTGCAATATAATTATATTGATTATAAATATTTTTCATTACTTCTAATGTATCTTCATCTGTAAAAGTATAAGATGAAAAATCTTTTTTAAATTCAGACAAATCATTGTTATACATTTCTTGGATTCTAACAAAATTACTTGGATTTCCAACATCCATTGCGTTTGAAATTGTAGCAATTGATGGTTTTGGTTCATAAACTCCATTTGTTAAAAATCTAGGAATAGTGTCGTTTGCATTTGTTGTAGCTACAAAATGATGAATAGGTAAACCTAGTTTTTTTGCTAATATTCCAGCACAAATGTTCCCGAAATTACCACTAGGACATGACGTGATTAATGATTTGTTGAATTTTTTAAGCGCTTTATATGCAAAGAAAAAGTAAAACATTTGAGGTAACCAACGTGCAATATTAATAGAATTTGCCGAGGTAAGATTTTGATGTCTTAATTCTTCGTCTAAAAAGGCTTTTTTTACCATATCTTGACAATCATCAAAATTACCTTCGACTTCTAATGCTGTGATATTTTGTCCTAAAGTAGTTAGTTGTCTTTCTTGAATATCGCTTACTTTTTTTGATGGATATAAAATAATTACTTCTACACCTTTTACTCCTAAAAAACCATTTGCAACAGCTCCTCCTGTGTCTCCTGAAGTAGCAACTAAAACGATATTTTTTTGGTCTTTGTTTTTGTTGAAATATGCTAGACAACGTGACATAAATCGAGCGCCAACATCTTTGAAAGCCATTGTTGGGCCATGAAATAGTTCTAATGAATAGATATTATTTTCTACTTTATTTAAAGGAAAATCAAAAGATATAGTTTCTTTAATAATTTGTTTTAATTCTTTTTCAGGAATTTCATCTTTTATAAAAGGTTTAATCACTTCAAAAGCAATCTCTTCATTTGATGTATTTTCAATGTTTTCAAAAAAGGTTTTAGGTAATTCTGAAATTTTTGATGGGAAATATAATCCTTTATCTGGTGAAAGTCCGTTTATTACTGCTTCTTGAAAAGACACCGTATGATTTTTATTGTTTAAACTGTAATATTTCATTTTAAAATTGGTGTATTAAATTATTTTTACTCCCTCATCATTTACTTTTGAAATATGTATATCAAAAGGGATATTTGTTTTTAAATAGGTGTTTTCCATTGCTTTTGCTACATTTTTAGCAATGCTACTTCCTTTGCATAATGCAAAAATTGAAGGTCCAGCTCCAGAAATTCCAGCTCCTAATGCTCCATTTTTTAAAGCACTATTTTTAACTTTATCAAAATTAGGAATTAATCCTTTTCTAAGCGGTTCTATGATTACATCTTCTAGAGATCTACTAATAATTTCATAATCTTTCATATATAAACCAGCTATTAGCCCTCCTAAATTCCCCCATTGTTTAATTGCATTTTTTAAACTTATCATTGGTTCTAAAACGGCTCTAGCATCTGAAGTTTTAATTTCTATGTGAGGATGTAAAACGACTGCAAAAAGTTCATTTGGACTTTCAATTTTGATAATATCTAAAGGATCATAACCTCTTACTAAAGTGAAACCGCCAAGTAAGCAAGGTGTAACATTGTCTGCATGTTCAGATCCACTTGCAATAGCTTCTCCTTTCATAGCAAAATGTACTAATTCACTTTTTGAATATGGTTTTCCTAAAATTTCATTAACTCCAAAAACAGCTCCAGCTGCACTTGCCGCAGAACTACCAATTCCACTGCCAGTTTTAATTTTTTTATGAATTTCAATTTCGATACCAAATGATACTGGATTAAAATCTTTTTCATAGTTGTTTAATATAGCTAATGCAGCAACGCCTGCAACATTTTTATCGATTTCAAAAGGTAATTCTGCACCTGTTATTTTAGTGATTTTTATCCCTTTTGTTGGTGATTTTCTAAATATCATTTCATCACCTATAGTTTCTAAACATAGTCCCATTACATCAAATCCGCAATTAAGATTTGCAATTGTAGCAGGACAGAATATTTTTATATTACTCATTGTTTTTTATTTAGATTTTCTAGTTCGTAGACAATTAATTACTCTTAGAACTAGAAATAAGTTTTATACATTTCCAATTCTAATTATATCGGCAAAAATACCAGATGCTGTAACGGCTGCACCAGCTCCTGCACCTTTTATTAATAAAGGTTGATCTACATACCTATCAGTATAAAATTGTACAATATTATCTTTTCCTTCTAGGTTGTAAAATGGACTTTCTTTTGGAATAAATTCTAAACCAATGCTAGCTTTTCCGTTTTCAAAAGAAGCAACATATTTTAATTTACTGTTTTTTGTTTTAGCTTCTTTTAAAAGAGAATCAAAGTGTGATGCATACTTAGTTAATGAATTAAAGAAGTCATCATTATTTGTTGTATTTAGACATTCTTCAGGAAGGAAGGAGTTATTTTGAATGGCTTCTATTTCCATTTCATAACCGCTTTCTCTAATTAGAATTAGAATTTTTCTAGCTACATCAATTCCGCTTAAATCTATTTTTGGGTTAGGTTCTGTGTATCCTTGAATTCCAGCTTCTTTTACAACATCATAAAAAGAAAAAGATTCACTAAAATTATTAAATATAAAGTTTAAACTTCCTGATAAAACAGCTTTGATTTTATGTATTTTATCACCAGATGCAATTAAATGTTTTAAAGTATCTATTATAGGTAATCCAGCACCAACATTAGTTTCAAATAAAAATGGTGCATTGTACTTTCTCGATAAGTTTTTTAAATGTTTATAGTTTTCAAATTTTGAAGAACAAGCAATTTTATTACATGTAACAACAGCTATGTTTTTTTCTAAAAATTTATCATAAATAGAAGCGATTTCAGCATTTGCAGTAATATCAACAAAAATACTATTACGAAGGTTTAACTTTTGTACCTGATGAATGAAATTTTTAATATTTGCTTTTTCACCATTATTCATCTTTGATTTCCAGTTATTTAATGGTATTCCGTCTTCGTTAAAAATCATTTTTTGTGAGTTTGATAAGGCAATTACTCTCATATTGATTTTAAGATTATCTCTCAAATACTTTTTTTGTTGATGTATTTGATCAATAAATTTTTCTCCTACATTTCCAACTCCCATTACAAATAAATTAAGTTGTTTTGTATTGTCTTCAAAAAAACGTTCATGTAGTGAGTTTAATGCTTTCTTAACATCGTTTTTATCGATAACTACTGAAATATTTCGTTCTGAAGCTCCTTGAGCAATAGCACGAATGTTAACATTGTTTTTTCCCAATGTTCCAAACATTTTTCCACTTAATCCCTGATGATTCTTCATGTTTTCTCCTACTAATGCTACTATGCATAAATCTTTTTCTACAATGCAAGAATTGATTTTATTTTGATTTATTTCAATTTCAAAAGTATTATCAATAGCTAGTTTTGCTTTTTCAGCATCATTATTTGAAATTCCAATACAAATTGAATGTTCAGAAGATGCTTGTGTAATAAAAATGACATTTATATTATGAAGCGATAGTACTTCAAATAGTCGTTTTGAAGAGCCTGTTATTCCTATCATTCCAGAACCTTCTATAGTAACTAACGAAATGTCTTCAATATGTGAAATACCTTTTACAGGATTTCCGTTTGAAACAGATTCATTAAAAATTAAAGTTCCTTCTTCGTTAGGTTCAAATGTGTTTTTAATCCAAACAGGAATATTTGAATTTAAGACAGGTTGAATAGTAGGAGGATAAAGTACTTTGGCTCCAAAATGAGATAATTCCATAGCTTCTTGATATGATAAAGAAACGATAGGTTTTGCTTGCTTTACTATTTTCGGATTAGCAGTAAACATTCCATTAACATCTGTCCAAATTTCTAAAGAAGATGCGTGTAAGCAATATGCTAGAATGGAAGCTGTATAATCTGAACCTCCTCTTCCTAAGGTAGTTGTGTTTCCGTCATCGGTAGATGCTATAAATCCTGGGAATAGTGAAATTTGATTATTGTTTTTTGAAAAATAATCAGTTAATAATATTTTTGTTTTGTTAAAATCGACTATTGCTTTGCCAAAAAAAGCATTTGTTTTTATGAAATTTCTACTGTCAACAAAGGAATTATTTATATTTACTTTTTTTAAAGCGGACGCAATAATCTGAGAAGATAATAATTCTCCAAAACTTAAAATGCGGTCTAATGTTTTAGGTGTAAGTTCTCCAAGAAGATAACAACCATCTAATAGTATTTTTAGTTGGGCTATTTCTTTATTAATGAGGTTAACTAATGTATTTTGCTCATCTGGAAGAATTAATTTTTGTATTGTTTCAATGTGTTTTGTTTCAATCTTTAAAATAATATCAAGATATGTTTTGTCTTTTTTTATAGCTGTGCTTCCTGCTAAATGAAGTAAATCAGTTACTCCACTTAGAGCAGAAACAACAACAATTAAATTATTTTGTTTAGATTTTTTAGTTACTATATCAATTACTTTTGAAATATTTTGAGCGTTGGCTACAGATGTGCCTCCAAATTTTAATACAATCATTTTGATGTTTTTTGAAAATAAAATATAATAAGAAGTATATCTTTCAAATGAAAAATATATAATACGGGATTATATGAAATGATTTACCCCTTAAGGGGTAGTAATGATTGTAGAAGTTGTTGTAATAGCAAAAGATACAATCAAATTTTTGATTGTATTTATTGAAGAATATGTTCTTTTGTTATTAAACATCAATCAAATATATGACAAATTATGCTTATTGAGAACTTTTTGTTATTTTTTTTTGATTTTATTATCTTTTAAACTTTACTTACTTGTTAAAATGCGTTTTTTGTAAAATTCTAAATATCAGATTAATAATAATGCATTAAAATAGTAGTTAAAAATGTTGTTTCTTAACAATTGTTTACGGAATTTTGGACTTTAAAATTTTTGAAATGGAAACAGTACACTATATAAGTTCAGATTTATTATCAATAGAAAAGATTAATGAAATTATTTCGTATGATTTAAAATTAGAATTATCAGAAGAAGCAAGAGCAAATATCGTTAAATGTAGATCATATTTAGATGATAAGCTTAAATTGAATGACAACCCTATTTATGGAATAAATACAGGATTTGGTTCATTATGTAATGTGAAAATTTCAAATGAGAATTTATCAAAATTACAAGAAAACTTAGTAAAATCTCATGCTTGTGGTACAGGTGAAGAAGTTCCACAAGAGATAGTAAAAATAATGTTATTGTTAAAAATACAATCATTAAGTTATGGACATTCAGGTGTTCAACTTGAAACAGTTGAGCGATTGATAGGTTTTTATAATAATGATATA
Source organism: Flavobacterium sediminilitoris (assembly GCF_023008245.1). NCBI lineage: Bacteria > Pseudomonadati > Bacteroidota > Flavobacteriia > Flavobacteriales > Flavobacteriaceae > Flavobacterium > Flavobacterium sediminilitoris. Next base: position 3,480,402 of record NZ_CP090145.1, on the reverse strand, counting down.
TTACCAGTAATTTATACGCAAGGTTCTTTAGGAGCAAGTGGAGATTTGGCACCTTTAGCACATTTATCTTTACCTTTAATTGGGGAAGGAGAAGTTTATAAAGATGGATTTAGACAACCAGCATCTAAGATTCTTGAAAATATGAATTGGAAGCCAATAGTTCTTCAGTCAAAAGAAGGATTAGCTTTATTAAATGGGACTCAATTTATGGCCGCTTATGGTGTTCATATTCTTATAAAGGCTAGTAAGTTATCTTATTTAGCGGATATTATAGGAGCTGTTTCCTTAGAAGGGTTTGATGGAAGGATAGAACCATTTAATGAATTAATTCATATGGTTAGACCGCATAAAGGTCAAATAGTTACAGCCGAAAGAATGCGAGATTTACTGGAAGATAGTGAAATTATTGCAAAAGTAAAGAAACATGTGCAAGATCCATATTCTTTTAGATGTATTCCACAAGTTCATGGAGCAAGTAAAGATACAATTGATTATGTGAAAAAAGTTTTTCGTACAGAGATTAATTCGGTAACAGATAACCCAAATATTTTTGTAGGAGAAGATCAAATTATTTCAGGAGGTAATTTTCATGGGCAACCTTTAGCGTTGGCATTAGATTTTCTAGGAATTGCTTTGGCAGAGCTAGGAAGTATTTCAGAAAGAAGAACATATCAATTGATATCTGGTTTAAGAGAGTTACCAGCATTTTTAGTTAGTGATCCAGGATTAAATTCAGGATTTATGATTCCTCAATATACAGCAGCTAGTATTGTAAGTCAAAATAAGCAGTTAGCTACGCCAGCAAGTATTGATAGTATTGTTTCAAGTAATGGTCAGGAAGATCATGTTAGTATGGGGGCAAATGCAGCGACAAAAACATTAAGAATTATTGAAAACTTAGAGCGTATTTTAGCAATAGAGTTATTAAATGCATCACAAGCAATAGAGTTTAGAAGACCTTTAAAATCGAGTGAGTTTATTGAAATGTTTATAAAAGCATATCGTGATGAGGTTTCATTTGTTAGTGAAGATAGAATTTTACATTATGATATTGAAAAATCAATTGCTTTTTTGATGAGTTTTCAAATAGACAGTGAGGTTTTACAATAATCCTTTTAAAAATAAAACACTAATTAGCCCTAAAATAGCTGGAATACCTTGAACGTAGAAGATCTTTTTTGAAACTGATATGGCACCATATATTCCAGCTATTAAAACACAACTTAAAAAGAAAATTGCAATTTTCTGACTCCATATAGGGTTTTTTATTGTTAATGACCAAAGTAATCCTGCGGCAAGAAAACCATTATATAATCCTTGATTTGCAGCCATAGTTTTCGTTTTTCCAAATAAATCTTTTGGAAAATTTCGGAATACTTTTGGAGCTTTTGTTGTCCAAGCAAACATTTCTAACCATAAAAAATAGAAATGGAGTAGTGCTACAAAAGCAATAATAATTTGTGAAATAAGATTCATAATTTTTAGTTTAAAATATATATGTATGTTTAAATTATTAGAACCCAAAATAATAGTTCTTATAATTGGGTTCTAGTAATTTTTTATTTCCATTTAAAATTTTTCTCAATTGCTTTAATCATTTCTCCTGCAATATCTTTTTGTGTTGCACCTTCGATTCCTTCAAGTCCAGGAGATGAATTAACTTCTAATAATAAAGGACCTTTAGATGAACGAATAATGTCGACACCAGCAACTTTTAAATCCATAGCTTTTGCAGCTTTTATCGCAATTTTCTTTTCTTCAGAAGTTACTTTTACAACAGATGCAGTTCCTCCCATGTGAATATTTGCCCTAAATTCACCTGGAGCAGCTTCTCTTTGCATTGCTGCTACAACTTTTCCATCTACAACAAATAATCGTAAATCTTTTCCGTTTGCTTCTTTAATAAATTCTTGTACTAATATATTAGCATTTAAGCTTTTAAAGGCATTTATTACAGATTCAGCTGCTTTTTTTGTTTCTGCTAATACTACTCCTTTACCTTGTGTTCCTTCAAGTAATTTTACAATTAATGGAGAACCACCAACCATTTTAATTAAGTCATCAGTATCTAATGGAGAGTTTGCAAATCCAGTTGTTGGAATATCAACACCATTATTTAATAATAATTGAAGTGAAAATAATTTATCTCTTGATTGTGTAATTGCGGCTGCGTTATTTAATGCAAAAACTTTTAAAGCCTCAAATTGTCGAGTTAAAGCGCAACCATAATAAGTCATGCTAGGTCTAATTCTAGGAATTACAGCATCAAAATCATTTAAAACCTTTCCACCTCGATAATGAATTTCAGGTGTGTCAGCATCTAATTTCATGTAGCAGTATTTTAAATTTAAGAAGTGCATCTCATGTCCACGCATTTCACCTGCTTCAATAATTCTTTTGTTACTATATAATTCTGGATTACTTGCAAGAAGACCTATTCTAAGTCCTTGTTTGATGTTTGAATTGTCATAATAAAATTCTTTTAGTTTTTCATTTGACGGTTGTCCTAATACATATTTTTTTTCAGGATCAACTAATATCCTTCCAGACATTGCTTCTCTTCCTAAAAGCATTCGGAATCCCATTGAATCTCTATTAGTAAGAGTAAGTTCAATATCCCATTTTTTTCCACCAATTTCAAGATGGGTTTTTATTACATGTCTTTTTTCACGATATCCACTTGAGCTTTTTACAATTCTTTGATCTACTAATTTAGCTTCACAATGAATTACTGTTTTTGCATTGTTTTGAATAGGGTTTATATCGAACTTTACCCAAGCTTCACTGTCTTTTTGAAATGTTTTAATATTTGTTGCGTGTAAAGCAGATGTTTTAGCTCCTGAATCTACACGTGCTTTTATTGTTGGAATACCTAATGTAGGAAGGGAACACCATTCTTCGCTTCCAACGATTACTTTATCTTGCATTTTATATTGTAAAATTTATTTCTAATGTAATACTTTTTTTTAAATATTTAGTAAAGAAAAGAAAAACCTACTAATTAGTAGGTTTTTCAGATTTTTTTATTTCTATAGTGAGCTCGTTTGTTGTCTCATTTAAATCCATAAAAATTTCGTCGCCTTCATGAATTTTAGAAGTTATAATTTCTTCTGCTAAGGCATCTTCAACATACTTTTGAATAGCTCTTTTTAGTGGTCGAGCTCCAAATTGTTTATCAAATCCTTTATCGGCAATATAGTCTTTAGCTTTTTCAGAAAGTTTTAAATCATATCCTAAGTCTTTTACTCTTAAATACAGTTTATCCATTTCAATATCAATTATTAAATCAATATCTTCTTTTTCAAGAGCATTAAATACTATTACATCATCAATTCTATTTAAGAATTCAGGAGCGAATGCTTTTTTTAATGCATTTTCAATAATTCCTTTAGAGTTATCTCCAGCTTGAGAAATTTTTGAAGCAGTACCAAATCCTACTCCTTGACCAAAATCTTTTAATTGACGAGCACCAACATTTGATGTCATGATAATGATAGTATTTCTAAAGTCAATTTTTCGACCCAAACTGTCGGTTAAATGTCCGTCGTCTAAAACTTGAAGCATCATATTAAACACATCTGGATGTGCTTTTTCAATTTCATCAAGAAGCACTACACAATAAGGTTTTCTACGTACTTTTTCTGTTAATTGTCCTCCTTCTTCATAACCAACATATCCTGGAGGAGCACCAACTAATCTTGAAATAGCAAATTTCTCCATGTATTCACTCATATCAACACGAACAAGTGCATCTTCAGAATCGAATAATTCTTTAGCAAGAACTTTCGCTAATTGAGTTTTTCCAACACCTGTTTGCCCTAAGAAAATGAAAGAACCAATAGGTTTGTTAGGATCTTTTAATCCAGCTCTATTGCGCTGAATTGCTTTTGCAATTTTTTCAACAGCATCATTTTGCCCAATTACTTTTCCTTTTATTAATTCTGGAAGTTTTGCTAATTTATTACTTTCGGTTTGAGCAATTCTGTTGACAGGAATTCCTGTCATCATTGAGACAACGTCTGCCACATTGTCTTCTGTGACAGTTACTCGATTGTTTTTTGCATCTTCTTCCCATTGTTCTTGCGCAATTGCTAATTCTTTTTCGATGCGTTTTTCATCATCTCTAAGTTTAGCGGCTTCTTCATATTTTTGTTTTTTTACAACTGTGTTTTTAAGTTCTCTAACTTCTTCTAACTGACGTTCCAATTCTAAAATTTGCTTTGGAACATCAATATTTGTAATGTGAACTCTTGAACCAGCTTCGTCTAGAGCATCAATAGCTTTGTCTGGTAAAAACCTTTCAGTCATATATCTATTTGTAAGCTTAACACATGCTTCTATAGCTTCATCTGTGTATGTTACATTGTGATGGTCTTCATATTTACTTTTAATATTGTTTAATATTGTAATTGTTTCTTCAACAGAAGTTGGTTCTATAATTACTTTTTGAAAACGTCTTTCTAATGCACCATCTTTTTCTATATATTGACGATATTCATCTAGGGTAGTAGCTCCAACACATTGTATTTCTCCTCTAGCTAAAGCAGGTTTAAACATGTTAGAAGCATCTAAAGATCCTGTCGCGCCTCCAGCTCCTACAATTGTATGAATTTCATCTATGAAAAGAATAATGTCATCATTTTTTTCTAATTCATTCATTACAGCTTTCATTCGCTCTTCAAATTGCCCACGATATTTTGTACCAGCAACTAAGCTAGCCAAATCTAATGTTACAACACGTTTATTGAAAAGAATTCTTGAAACTTTCTTCTTTATAATTCTTAAAGCTAAACCTTCTGCAATAGCTGATTTTCCTACTCCTGGTTCACCAATAAGAAGAGGATTGTTTTTCTTTCTTCGACTTAAAATTTGTGAAACACGTTCGATTTCTTTTTCACGACCAACTACAGGATCTAATTTTCCTTCTTCAGCTAATTCAGTTAAATCTCTTCCAAAATTATCTAAAACTGGTGTTTTTGATTTTTTATTTGTCTTATTTCCTGAAGGTGGATTATTAAATCCGCCTTCACGAGTACCTTCTTCCTGACCTGCATCATCATTAAATTCAGCCTTAGGAAGGTTTTCTATATAATCATTTTCGTTTGTTATCATTGCTGTATATTGGTCTTTAACAGATTCGTAATCTATTTTTAATTTGTTTAACAATTTTGTAGTAGGGTCGTTTTCATTTCTTAATATGCATAATAATAAATGTGCCGTACTTATTGTAGAGCTGTTATATAATTTGGCTTCTAAAAAAGTAGTTTTTAAAGCCCTTTCTGCTTGTCGAGTAAGGTGTAAATTCTTTTTGTCATTATTTTGAATTCCTATTGAATTTGCTGGACTTAAGACTTCAACTTTTTTTCTTAAATGATCAAAATCTACAGTTAAATTGTTTAAAATAGCCATAGCTTTACCTTGACCTTCTCTAAGAAGTCCTAGCATTAAATGTTCTGTTCCAATGAAATCATGACCTAAACGTAAAGCTTCTTCTTTACTGTAGGAAATAACATCCTTTACTCTTGGTGAAAAATTATCGTCCATTTTAATCAAAATTGTAGGTGTAAATATACTAAGATATGAGAGAATAAGCAAAAAATATGCCCTTTTCAGTTTCTATTGCTAATTGACAAAAAAAAAATGACAAAAAAAAATACTGTGGAAAACTTTTAAAATCATTTTTCAAGAGAAGATTGTTAATAAATCATTCAAATTTATCTTGAAAAATTAAATAGAAAATTATAAAAAGCTGTATCTTGGCACGTTTAACAAAATGAATATAATTTTAATTTAAATACTTATGTCTGAAGGAGAAAAGTTAATCCCTATTAACATTGAAGATGAAATGAAGTCAGCTTACATTGATTATTCAATGTCGGTTATTGTATCTAGAGCGCTTCCAGATGTTAGAGACGGGTTAAAACCAGTACATCGAAGAGTATTATTTGGAATGCATGAGTTAGGAATTCGTTCTAATAGTGCTTATAAAAAATCAGCAAGGATTGTTGGAGAAGTATTAGGTAAGTACCATCCACATGGAGATACATCAGTATATGATGCAATGGTTCGTATGGCTCAAGAGTGGAGTTTACGATATTTAATGGTTGATGGTCAAGGTAACTTTGGATCAGTTGATGGCGATAGTCCAGCAGCAATGCGTTATACCGAAGCAAGAATGCGAAAGATATCGGAAGATATGTTGGCGGATATAGAAAAAGAAACGGTTGATTTTCAATTGAATTTTGATGACTCTTTGGAAGAGCCAAAAGTATTACCTACAAAAGTTCCAACTTTGTTAATTAACGGTGCATCTGGTATTGCAGTAGGTATGGCAACAAATATGCCTCCTCATAATATATCAGAAGTAATAGATGGAACATTAGCTTATATTGATAACAATGATATTGAAATTGATGAGTTAATGCAACATGTAAAAGCACCCGACTTTCCTACAGGAGGTGTTATTTATGGATATGAAGGAGTAAGAGAAGCTTTTAAAACTGGTAGAGGACGTATTGTTATGCGAGCTAAAGCAGGTTTTGAAGAATCAAATAATAGAGAAGCTATTATTGTAACTGAAATTCCATATCAAGTTAACAAAGCCGACATGATTAAAAAAACGGCTGACTTGGTTAATGAGAAAAAAATTGAAGGTATTGCAACTATTCGTGATGAATCGGATAGAAATGGGATGCGAATTGTTTATGAATTAAAAAGAGATGCGGTTCCAAATGTAGTTTTAAATACATTATACAAATATACTCAATTACAATCTTCGTTTAGTGTGAATAATATTGCACTTGTAAATGGAAGACCAGAAATGTTAAATCTTAAAGATTTAATTCATCATTTCGTTGAACATCGTCATGAAGTTGTAATTCGTAGAGCACAATATGAATTAAGAAAAGCAGAAGAAAGAGCACACATATTAGAAGGTTTAATCATTGCTTCTGATAATATTGATGAAGTAATTGCATTAATTCGTTCTTCTAAAGATGGGGAAGAAGCAAGAAATAAATTAATTGAACGATTTAAATTATCGGAAATTCAAGCTCGTGCCATCGTAGAAATGCGTTTACGTCAATTAACAGGACTAGAGCAAGATAAACTTCGTGCTGAATACGATGAGATAATGAAATTAATTACAGGATTGAAAGAATTATTAGCAAGTAAAGAATTGCGAATGGAACTTATCAAAACTGAATTAGCAGAAATTAAAGAGAAGTATGGAGATGAAAGACGTTCAATAATAGAATATGCTGGAGGAGATGTAAGTATTGAAGATTTAATTGCAGATGAACAAGTTGTAGTTACTATATCACATGCAGGTTATATTAAACGTACATCATTGACAGAGTATAAAACTCAAAATAGAGGTGGAGTTGGGCAAAAAAGTGCTGCAACAAGAGATCAAGATTTCTTAGAACATTTATTTGTAGCAACAAATCATCAATACTTAATGTATTTTACTCAAAAAGGAAAATGCTATTGGATGAGAGTGTTTGAAATTCCTGAAGGAACAAAAGCAAGCAAAGGAAGAGCTATCCAAAATTTGATTAATATAGAGAAAGATGATAAAGTAAAAGCATTTATCTGTACTAAAGATTTAAAAGATGAAGAATATATTAATAGTCACTATGTGATTATGGCAACTAAACAAGGTCAAGTTAAGAAAACTTCTTTAGAGCAATATTCTCGTCCACGTCAAAATGGAATTAATGCAATTACAATTAAAGAAGACGACGAATTATTAGAAGCAAAATTAACTACAGGAAATAGCCATGTTTTATTAGCAGTAAAATCAGGTAAATTAGTTCGTTTTGAAGAAAGTAAGACGCGTCCAATGGGAAGAACTGCTTCTGGAGTTCGTGGAATCACTTTAGCAGATGAAAAAGATGAAGTGATAGGAATGGTATCAATTGATGAAAAAGATATTAATGATTCTCAAATTTTAGTAGTTACCGAAAATGGTTATGGTAAACGTACAAAATTAGAAGAAGATGGAGAACCAGTTTATAGAGTTACAAATCGTGGTGGAAAAGGTGTTAAAACACTTAATTTAACCGAGAAAACAGGAGCTTTAATTGCTATTAATGCTGTAACAGATGAAGATGATTTAATGATTATTAACAAGTCTGGATTAACTATTAGAATGGAAATTTCAGATTTAAGAGTTATGGGAAGAGCAACTCAAGGAGTTCGCTTAATTAATATTAAAGGGAAAGATTCTATTGCAGCTGTAACGAAAGTTCTTAGAGAAGAAGATGCAGAAGTTGTAGATGCAGAAGAAATTACCAATATAGAGCTTGATTCAACAGAAAACACAGAAACAAATGAATAATTATTTAAAGCCCAAAATGATTAGTTTTGGGCTTTAAAATTAAAAACTATCAAACGAAATGAAATCATTATTTTTAACAGTAGTGTTGTTTGTATCAATGACTACTTTTGCTCAAAAAGATGAGTTAAAAACACTTAAGAAAATTTATTTTAAAGAAAATATTTCAAATGAAGATTTAAAAAAATATAAAGAATCTTCTGATAAACTAATATCAATTGCTTCTTCTGAATCGGATAAAAAGTATGCGCATTTTTTTAAAGTTATTTATCCAACTATAGATTTAGCTTCAAAAGGAGTGAATGCTACTATGGAAGATCAAATAAAACTTTTTAATCCAGACTTTTTAGAAGAATATGGAAAAACTATAGACAGAATAATTGAATTAGAACAAAATAATGGAAAATATATATATTCAGACGATTTAAAAAATAAAAAAGCTGATTTTAGAGAATTGTTGAATAATACAGCTACAAAGTTATATAAAGAAAATAAGTTTAGAGAAGCCTCATTAATGTTTCATAATTTATACATATTTGATACCAAAAATGAAGGGTTAGCACTTGAAAATTCAGCACAATTGTCTATACAAGCTGGAGATTATTTATTAGCAGATAGATTTTATGATGAATTGAAGAATAGTGATTATTTAAAGAGTGTTAGTTATTATGCGATTAATAAAATGGATAATACTGAAGATTTATTTCCTAACAAAGAAGCTCGTGATAATATGGTCTCTTTAGGGACTTACGAAAAACCAAGAGATGAAAAATTAGAAGAGAAAAAAGGAGAGGTTTATAAAATGATAGCTTTGGTTGCTTTACAAAATAAGAATATTGATAAAGCAAAAGAAGCATTTGAAATAGCAAAATCTTTAAATGTAAATGATGAGCAATTGATAAATGGAGAATTTCAAATGTATTTCAGTCTAGGTTATGATATTGTTGTTAAAGATAAAGAAATAGTTGATGAGATTAATAAAAATCTTGAAAATAAACAAAAGTTTGATGAATTGATGAATAAACGTAAGGAACTATTTAAGAAATCGTTGCCTTATTTTGAAAAAGCTTTAGAACTTAGTCCTGAAGATCAAAATACAAAAAAAGTATTAAAAATGTCTTATGAAGTTTTAGAAATGAAAGACAAGGCTGAAGCATTAAATCAATAAAAATTTTATTTAAATTTTTAGTTGATTAAAAAAGTTAAAACTGAGCAAAATTATTTTGCTCAGTTTTTTTATTATATTTTCTTTTTTTTAAAATCAGAAGCAAAGTAAAATAATAATAAGTGAATCTAGTAAAAAGATGTCACATAATAAATATTTACTTTCAATATCTTGATATATTTTATAAGTATTATAGATTTGTTTACTTTTATAGTTGTATTATAAAACTTGGTTCAGTAAAATAAATTTTCATATCACTATAATTTTGAGGTACTTAAACAAGTTGAGAAATTCGCACAGTTTTGTATAAAACTTTAAAATCGTTAGCTCTTTAATATTAAGGGATCACAGTGTTTTTAATAGTAGAGTTGGAGAGAAACAGTCTACTCTAATTGATCCATATTTTATAAGACTTTACAATGTTTTTTAGGGTAACCAATTTTATTACCTCATTATAGTATTCAAATTGACTTAAATTATATGGGATAAATTGACGAATTATATTAGAGAATTGAAAGTAAATTGTTTAATTTTTAAACTAGCTTTTTTATATAATATACGGTTCTACATGTTTTACTTTTAAACCAATATACTTACAGAACTCTATAAATACTAATAACCTATACTTTTCAATTGGTTTTTAATGGTTATAAGTTCGTTTATTAATTATTCTTAGGGCTTATAATGACATTTATTTTATTGGGTGACATCTGAGTAGGTGCTTAATTTTTGCTTCTAATTTTACCTTAATTTTGCTTTATAATCAATCGGAAATTTTGCAATATGGATTATGATTAAGGGATTTATTTATTAAATTTTTCGATGTTATAACTAGACAAAAAAGCATAATTAAATTGAAAGGTACTATCGAGGATATTATTTTTTACAAAACCCAAGATGGTCATTTGGCTCGTGAGAAAGGAGGTATTGATACTAGTAGAATTGTTATTTACTCCTTTTATTGCTTCTATTTAACATATTTTTCTTATTTGAGACATTAGATATGATAAATATCATTTTTTATTTTAAGAAGGAAAATAATATTTGTATTGACAAAAAAATGTTTAGTAATGCAAATAGATTTAGATTTACTATTTACATGGGGAGCAGTTTCCAAAAAATATCAAAAAGATGAAGTTATCTTTTATGAGGAAGATTTAGCATTATTTTATTACCAAATTATTCAAGGTACGGTAAAGATGTTTAATACAAATGAAGATGGTAAAGAGTTTACTCAAGGTCTTTTCTATAAAGGAAATAGTTTTGGTGAACCACCACTTTTAATAAATGAAGTATATCCTTGCACAGCAATTGCTATCGAAGATTGTGTTGTTATTAAAATTTCAAAAGACAAATTTCTAACGATTATTCATGAATATCCAGCAATTAATCAGAAAATATTAGAGCTTTTAGCATTTAAAGCCTACAGAAAAGCGGTTACGAGTAGACAGATTATTAATCAAAAGCCTGAATTTAGAATAAATGCATTTTTAGACAATTATAAAAAAAGCTGTACAACTCCAACTGTTAAAGTGCAAATTCCTTTTACTCGACAAGAGATTGCAGATTTTACAGGCTTAAGAGTAGAAACAGTAATCCGAACATTAACAAAGATGAAGAAAGATAAAAAAGTAGAGATAACTAATCATAAATTATTTTATTGATATGAATTTTCGAATTTCAAATTGGATTAAATTTTCATTATTAAATTTATTGTTAGTTGCAATTTTAGGACTCTTAATGCGATATAAAATAGTTTTTGAATTGCCTTTTATACATCAAAAAAACATACAACATTCTCATTCTCATTTTGCTTTTTCAGGTTGGGTTACTCAAACATTGTTTGTATTGATGGTACATTTTCTATCAAAAATCAGTGTCGATTTTGATAGTAATAAATATAATAAAGTTTTGATAGCCAATTTGGTATGTTCTTATATTATGCTTTTTAGTTTTATCTTTAATGGATATAACTTTATTTCAATTGCATTTTCTACACTATCTCTTTTCGTTTCTTTTTGGTTTGCCTATTTATTTTTAAAAGATTTAAAATTAATAAAGAAGTCAACATTAAGTAAAGATTGGTTTAAGGCTTCGTTATTTTTTAATATTATTTCTTCTTTTGGAACTTTTGCATTGGCATTCATGATGGCAACTAAAAATATTCAACAAGATTATTATTTGTCTTCCATATATTTTTATTTACACTTTCAATATAATGGATGGTTTTGGTTTGCATGTATAGGTCTTTTTGTGAGTCAATTGGTTCCAGATCTTCAACTCGAAAAAGCAAATAGAACAACATTTAATTGGTTTTTCATTAGTTGTATTCCAGCTTTCCTACTGTCTATTCTTTGGATAAAACTTCCATTTTGGGTTTATTTAATTGCAATATTTGCTGCAATATTACAAATTGTAGCATTTATAAAATTTTATAAAATAATTGTTAATTCATTTAATTCGAAGTTTTCACATTCTTCTCTTTTTAAATATATATATGTAAGCATCTTATTATGTGTGTTTATTAAACTGTTTCTTCAATTGGGCTCAACTGTTCCATTAATAGGAAAGTTAGCATTCGGATTTAGACCAATAGTTATTGCCTATTTACACCTAGTTTTATTAGCAATTATCTCATCATTCTTATTAGTCTATATATATACAAACAAATTATTAGTATTAAATCGTTTCACAAGAAATGGATTAGCAATTTTTATAATTGGAATTTTTTTGAACGAATTTGTTTTAGCAATTCAAGGTATAACCTCGTTTAACTATATAATACTTCCTTATGTAAATGAAGTATTATTATGCATTGCATTTATATTGTTTATAGGTATTTTGGCAATAGTTAGTTTTAATCGTAAAGAAAAATAAAATTCTTATTTTCTTATGATTTGACTCATAAAATATGTAGTCTTTATGTTGGTACTTTGTACAGTAAAATTTAAAGCTCTACTATTATGAAAAAAACATTTTCCTTTTTAGCACTAGCATTTATATTTCTTTCTTCTAGTTGTAAAGAAAATATTGAAACTCCACAAGAAGCTCCATCTTCAGAAAATGCAGTCGATCTAAGTATTGGTCAAGAAGGAGTGCAAGATGATGTTTCTAATCCAAATATTGTTCAAGTTGCTTCAGGAAGTAAGGATCATACAACATTGGTTGCAGCCGTAAAAGCTGCGGATTTGGTAACTTCATTAAGTAATGCTGGTCCATTTACAGTTTTTGCACCAACTAATGCAGCATTTGAAAAATTGCCTGCAGGAACAGTTGAAGGACTTTTAAAACCAGAGAAAAAAAGTGATTTGGAAAACATTTTAGGTTATCATACTTATGTAGGGAATTTAAAAACAGAATACATGCAAGACGGTCAAGAGTATGATATGGTCTATGGAGGAAAAGTAAAAATCACAAAACAAGGGGAGAAAACATTCGTAAATGGTTCAGAAGTTGTAGCAACAATTGAAACTTCAAACGGTTTAATCCATGTAATTGGAGATGTTCTATTACCTAAATAAAAAAGTTAATTATTAATTCATACAATTCTTCTTTTTTAGTTGAAAAGCATAGATTGTCGTAGTCTATGCTTTTTTTCATTTTAGCTTCACGACCATAAAAATAAATTTCATAAAAACAACTTTTGTACCTGTTTTTTCTGTTACTATGATTCTAATCATATTTTTTAATGAATAAAATAGGGAAATTTGATTATATAAAAGACAGATAAGTCCTTTATATAAAATACTAACTAAAACTATAAATCTATGCTTTCAAAATCTCAAGCAAGAGCGTTTTTTTTAGGCGGAACAGTAGTTACTTTTCTAATATTTATTGGATTGACTATTTATTCTTTTATGCCTAGAAATGACCAAACCAACTACAAAGACATTGATAAAAATGTTGTTAAGGGGAAAGAAATATGGGAATCCAATAACTGTATGGGTTGTCATAGTATAATGGGAGAAGGTGGCTATTATGCTCCTGAATTAACTAAAGTAATTGAACGGAGGGGAGAAGGTTACATAAAAGCAGTCCTAATGTCTCCAATACCTTGGGCTCCAAAAGGTAGAAAAATGGTTGCATACAAAATGAGCGCTGAAGATGCAGATGCAATGGTAGCTTATTTTAAATGGATAGGCAATATTGATTTAAATGGATTCGACAGAATTGTTTCTCCATTAGCAAAAGATAAAATGAAAGATCAACATAAAATAAAATAAGAATATGAAATATAAATCACAAAAAGTAGCCTATTGGTTTTTTGCATTATGCATGCTCTTGTTTTCGTTGCAAATTATTTATGGCTTTATAATGGGCTTTGATCGAATAGGATTACAAGGCTTACACGATATAATTCCATTCAATACAGCAAGAGCTGTTCATACAAATTTGCTTGTAGTATGGCTTTTAACTGGATTTATGGGTGCAGCATATTATATAATTCCAGAAGAAGCGCAACGCGAATTAATAAGTATAAAATGGGCGTATATTCAATTGATTTCTCTTGCAGTTGTAGGTGTAATTGCAATAGCAGGATTTCATTTTAATCATTGGGAAGGAAGGAAATTTTTAGAAATTCCAAGAGAACTAGATTTCTTAGTAGTTGTTAACGTATTAGTTTTCTTAGGATTAATTTTAGGAACTCTATTTAAAGGAAAACGAAAAACAACTACTGCTTTAGTACTAACAATGGGATTAGTATTTGCAGCTTTACTTTACATTCCAGGAATGATTTGGTTCGATAGTCAAGTAATGGATTCATTCTTTAGATGGTGGGTTGTTCATTTATGGGTTGAAGGTGTATGGGAGTTAATTATGGGAGGTATTTTATCTTACTTATTAATTAAACTTACTGGTGTAGATAGAGAGGTTATTGAAAAATGGTTATATGTAATTGTCGGATTAACTTTCTTATCTGGAGTATTAGGTACTGGTCACCATTATTACTACATTGGTGTAAACAAAATTTGGTTAATTGTTGGCGGTATATTTTCTGCATTAGAACCTTTAGCTTTCTTAGCCATGGCATTATTTGCAGTAAATATGTATCGTAAAGGAGAAAAAAGTCATCCAAATAAATTAGCATTATTTTGGACAATAGGTGCAGCAATTGTATCTTTTATAGGTGCAGGTTTATTAGGTTTTGCACATACTTTACCACAAACTAATTTATACACACATGGTACTTTAGTAACAGCAATGCATGGTCATTATGCTTTCTGGGGAGCTTATGCAATGATAGTTTTAGCTATTATTAGTTATGCATTACCAAACTTAACTGGTCGTAAACGCTATAACAATACAACAGGACAAATGGCATTTTGGATTTCCAATATTGGTATACTTGGAATGACTGTAGCTTTTGGTGTAGCTGGAGTTGCACAAGTGTATATGGAAAGAAAATTAAAAATGGATTTCATGGATGTTCAAAATGAAATTGCAATTCACTTTGTAGTTTTATTAATCTGTGCAACAATGTTTACTGTAGGTATAGGAATGTATATCTACGAATTTATAAAATACGGCTTACCAACAGACGAAGCTTTAGAAACTAATTAAAATTTATATATGAAAAGCATGAAATTAATACTTGCTATTACAGTAATCACCTTATTAGCAAGTTGTAAATCAAATGAGAAGAACGAAGTAGTCATTGATCCTTCAAATATAAAAACAGAAGGAGCACCAATTATTGCAGAATTAACTTCTCCGCCATTTGTTCCAAAACCTGTAGGGGATAGACCAGCTAAAAAATTAATTGTCAATTTAGAAATATTAGAACAAGAAGGCGAAATGGCCGATGGTGTTAAGTATATGTATTGGACATTTGGAGGTACTGTTCCAGGAAGTTTTATTAGGACTAGAGTTGGTGATGAAGTTGAATTTCATTTAAAAAATCACCCAGACAATAAATTACCTCATAATATTGATTTACATGCAGTAACAGGACCAGGTGGTGGTGCAGCATCTTCATTTGTTGCTCCAGGGCACGAAGTTACTTTTTCTTTTAAAGTTTTAAATGAAGGTCTATTTGTGTACCATTGTGCTACTGCTCCAGTAGGAATGCATATTGCTAATGGTATGTATGGTTTAATTTTGGTTGAACCAGCAGGTGGACTTCCAAAAGTAGACAAAGAGTACTACGTTATGCAAGGAGATTTCTATACAAAAGGTGCTTATGGAGAAAAAGGATTACAACCTTTCGATATGGCAAAAGCAATTAAAGAAGAACCCGATTATGTAGTTTTCAACGGAAAAACAGGATCACTAACAGGAGATAATGAAATAACAGCAAAAGTTGGAGAAACTGTACGTTTGTATGTAGGTAATGGAGGTCCAAACTTAGTGTCTTCATTCCATGTTATTGGTGAAATTTTCGACAATGTACATATAGAAGGAGGATCCATGATTAATAAAAATGTGCAAACTACTTTAGTTCCTGCAGGAGGAGCAGTAATTGTAGACTTTAAAGTAGATGTGCCTGGATCATTAGTAATTGTAGATCATTCTATTTTTAGAACATTTAACAAAGGTAGTTTAGGAATTTTAAAAGTAACTGGAGATGAAAATAAAACCATTTATTCTGGAACACAATCAGATAATGTGTATTTACCAGAAGGAGGAACAATTCAAACAATGCCAGGAAATAAATCTGCTTCTCCTACAATAGCTGTCACTTTACCTGAAAGAATTGCAGAAGGGAAATCAATTTACTCAACAACTTGTTTTGCATGTCATCAACCAAACGGAGAAGGTTTACCAAATGCTTTTCCACCTCTTGCTAAATCAGATTATTTAAATGCAGATGTAAATCGAGCAATTGAAATAGTACTTAGAGGTAAAACGGGAGAAATGACAGTTAATGGTAAAAAATACAATAGTGTTATGACGGCACAAACATTAACAGATGAGGAAATTGCAAACGTTTTAACGTATGTGTATAGTACTTGGGATAACAGTAAAAAAGAAGTTACTAAAGAAATGGTAGCTAAAATAAGACAAGAGAATAAATAGTTAGTACTATTATTAACCATGATAGTACTTGATTGTGACTATCATGGTTATTTTTTAATAATGAAAAAACATAAATTAATGTATAGAATAGTATTCATATTAATCTTCACACTTATCGTTTCTTGTCAAAAAAGTAAAGAACAAACAACTACTGAAATTAATCCTATTTCAAATGTAATTATAGAACAAGAACAATATAGCTCTTTTAAAGTTACAACTGAAATGGTTTTAGTAAAAGGTGGAAGTTATGTTCCTTTATATGGGAAAAATCAAGAGCAAGTAATTGTAAATGATTTATTTATGGATATATATCCTGTTACAAATGAAGAATTTCTTGATTTTGTAAAGAAAAATGAAAAATGGCAAAAATCAAAAGTTAAAAAAATATTTGCAGATGGAAATTATCTTGTAAAATGGAAAAATGATACTTTGTTAAGTACAAATTCAAAACCAAACAGTCCTGTTACAAACGTATCTTGGTATGCAGCAAATGCCTATTGCGATTGCCAAGGTAAACGATTAGCAACAGTAGATGAATGGGAATATGTAGCAATGGCAAACGAAACAAAGGCAGATGCAAGAGAAATTGAATCCTATAACCAAAATATTTTAGATTGGTACGAAAAACCAAAAACCTACCAAAATGAAGTTGGTCATACTTTCAAAAATTATTATGGAATTTATGATTTGCATGGTTTGGTTTGGGAATGGACTTCCGATTTCAACTCTATTTTAATTACAGGTGAATCTAGAAGTGATTCAGCAGAAAACAATAATCTATTCTGTGGAAGTGGTTCTTTAAACGCTACTGATTTAATGAACTATGCTGCTTTTATGAGATATGCTTTTAGAGGAAGTATTAAGGCAAATTATTCGATACAAAATTTAGGTTTTAGATGTGTAAAAGATATTGAAAAATGAAAAAATATAGAATAGTACTCGTAATTACAAGTTTACTTCTATTAGGTTGTAAACAAGAAGAAAAGGAAGTTAAAGAAACACCAATTTCTGAAGAGTCAATCTTTAATTTATCTAGTAAATGGAAAACCCAAGACGACAAAACTGTTGAAATAAAAGATTTCAGAGGAAAAGTTTCGGTAATGGTTATGATTTATACTAGTTGTAAAGCTGCTTGCCCGAGATTAGTAGCTGATATGCGTGATATTGAATCTAAAATTCCTAAAGAACAATTAAAAGATTTAAACTTCATTTTAGTCAGTATCGATCCAATAACCGATACACCAAAAAGATTAAAAGTGTTTGCAAAAGATAATTTTATGGATGATAAACACTGGACATTCTTACAAGGAACACCAGCTACAGTTCAAGAATTTGCTAACGTTTTAGCTGTAAAATATAAAAAAATTACTCCTATAGATTTTTCACATTCCAATATTATAAGTGTGTTTAATAGAGAAGGAGAATTGATTCATCAACAAGAAGGTTTAGGTGTAAATAATAAAGAAACGATAGATAAAATATTAGAAACCGTTAAAAAGTAACTAAATCCATTTTATCCAAAAAAGAACAAAATGAGCGTAAATATTCCATTTTATCATCCAATAGACAAAGAAGTTGAGGTTTTTGAAAATGTATACCAAAACAAGATTCCGTTTTTATTAAAAGGTCCTACAGGAACAGGAAAGTCGCGATTTGTAGAATACATGGCACATAAATTAGATAAAAAGTTAATTACAATAAGTTGCCACGAAGAAACATCTTCAACAGATTTAATAGGACGATTTATCATTAAAGGTGCTGAAACTATTTGGATAGACGGACCATTAACAAAAGCAGTAAAAGAAGGTTCTATTTTATATTTAGATGAAATTGCAGAAGCACGCCCAGATGTTATTGTTGCCATTCACTCCTTAACCGATCATAGAAGAGAAATTTATATTGATAAACTAGGAGAAACCATAAAAGCGCACGAAGATTTTATGTTGGTTGCTTCTTTTAATCCAGGATACCAAAGAGGATTTAAAGAACTAAAACCTTCTACAAAACAGCGATTTACTGCTTTGTCTTTTGCTTATCCAGAAGCTTCTCAGGAAATTGAAATCCTTATTCAGGAAACAAATATTGACCCAGATATTGCTAAAAAACTAGTTAAAATTGGTAATAAAATTAGAAATCTTACCGAATTAGGTTTAGCAGAAACCGTTTCTACACGTTTATTAGTAGACGCAGCAAAATTAATACATACCAATTTACCTAAAAGACTAGCTGTAAAAGTAGCTATCGTAGAACCTTTAACGGACGATTTGGAAATAGCAGAAGCCTTAACCGATTTGTGTAACTTGATGATTTAATGGAACTTGACGAAATAGTATATAGCAAGGTTTTGCAATTCTTTAAAAAGAATAAAAAGGTTGATGCTGATTTAGTTAATCGTATGGTTCATTTAGAAGATATAAAATCACGTTTAACCATTTTAGCAAGAGCCATTACTGCGGATGTAATTGAAATATTTCCCGCAGAACGCGAAGGCGGTTATAAAAATAATAACTTTTTTTTTCCTATTTCATTCGGAGATTTTTCTACTTACGAAGCAAACCTTTCTTTTTACTTTTTTAGACTTTTGTACTTAACGGAACAAAGAAAGTTAGGATTTAATTGGAAGGAAAACAAAGATGAAACGCTTGATAATTCGCAACTTAAAGCTTTAGAATGTTCTGAAATTGTTTTAAAAAGTTTATTTGAAGAATTCCCAATTACAAATTCTCTTCACAATGATTTTTATACTTTTTATGCTGCAAAAGAAGAAATTGATTATAGTTGGTTGTATGGAAAATGGATGCGAAATAGTGCAGAAGTTGAAGTAGATAAAACATTAAATAATTTTTCTGATCTAACAAAAAAGGCAACGGGTGAAAAAGAACCAACCGTTTTAAAAGCAAATCCGGTTGAAGAAATAAAAAGTCTTACAATTGATAAAAAACAACAAGAAGATTACGTATTGCTACATAGTTTCGAAAAAGTAGAAACAGCTGAAGAATTTAATGGTAATTGGAGAGATTTTGATGGTTCAGATGAATTAGAAAAACACCAAGAAGCTTTAGAAGAACTAAATATGAAATTTACAGTTCGTGTAAATGATACTACACATTCTGTTTATCAAGCTGATTTCATTGAAAATACAACCATTTCTGAAAGTGCAGAAAGAGATGAGAAAGGCTATCACATAAAATACAATGAATGGGATTATTCTTCAAAAGCATATAAAGACTCCTTTTGTAAAGTATATCCAATTTCACAAGTAAAAACGGATGTTAACTATTATAAAAAAACAATCACAGAGAAGGCTTCTGTTTTAAATGGCTTGCGTAAAATGTTGACCAATGTTAATAATAAAATGCAACAACATCATAGGCAATCACAAGGTGATGTATTTGATATTGATGCAACTACTGATATGATTATCGATGTGTTATCAAAAAGAACACCTTCTGAAAACATCTATTTATCTAACCGAAAAAAAGAAAAAGACATTTCTATTTTATTGCTTTTAGATATTAGTCTTTCAAGTGACTCTTATGCTGCTGGAAATAAAATTATTGATGTAGAAAAACAGGTTTCTATTCTGTTTGGAGAAATATTAAATGAATTTGATATTGATTTTTCTATCAATTGCTTTTACTCTAAAACAAGGAATTATGCTTCTTATTTAACCTTAAAAGATTTTGATGAAGATTGGCAAAAAGCCAAAAATAAAATTGGTGCTGCAGAACCGCAAGGTTATACAAGAATTGGAGCTGCGCTTCGTCACTCTGGTGCTTTGTTAGAGAAAAGAGATTCTAAAAATAAATGGATTATTTTTCTTTCAGATGGTAAACCAAACGATTATGATAAATACGAAGGAAAGTATGGTATTCACGATGTAAAACAAACGCTAAAAGAATTAAAACAAAAGCAAATAAACACGTATGCTTTAGCTATAGAAGCACAAGCAAAATATTATTTGCCTTTAATGTTTGGACAAAATCATTATCAAATATTAACACATCCAGAAGATTTATTAAAATCATTAGTAAAGCTTTACGAAAAAATTAAACATTAAATAATGAATAAAACAGCAATTGATTATAAAAATATTTATTATCCCCCTGGAGGAATTTTAATGTGGATAATCATCTTTTTAGAGCTAATTACTTTTGGAATGGCACTTATTGCATTTGTACATTATGGTACACAAGAACCAGAAGTTTTTCATCAATCAAAATTACAACTTAACACAACTATTGGAGCAATTAACACCTTATTTTTACTTACTAGCGGTCTGTTTATTGCAAATGCTGTAAGTTTTTATAAAGATGGGAATACTAAGAAAACGAATTTGTTTTTTAAACTTGCTATGTTAGGAGGCGTATTGTTTTTATTACTTAAAAGCTTTGAATACTATACAAAAATTGAAAACGGAATTACTTTAGAAACAAATACTTTTTTCTTTTTTTATTGGTTGCTAACAGGTTTTCATATTATTCATGTTTTAATAGGACTTATAATTCTTTTTATAACAGGGAAAAGTATTCGTAAAAACAATGCAAAACTTGAAGATGTGGAAGCTTCAGCTACATTTTGGCATATGTGCGATATCATTTGGTTATTGCTTTTTCCTATCCTTTATTTAATCTTTTAGTAATGAAATAAGCATGTACGTTTTTGGTCATAAACACAAAATAAGACTTGTAAATTGCATATGACCAATAAAAAACAATAAATATTTACATATGAAAAAACAATTAACAAAAGTATATATAGTACTTATCATTCTTACAGTACTTACTGCTTTTTTATCCAATAATAATACCTCTAAAATTATAACAATTGCAATTTTACTAATTTCAAGTATCAAGTTTTTAGTTGTAACTTTTCAGTTTATGGAATTAAAAAAGGCAAACTCAGCTTGGAAAGTAAGTTTAAGTCTGTTTTTATTCGTTTTGATTGGAATTATAACATTAATAATTTAATATTTTGTGATTTAAATCATAATCAAAAAAAATACTAATTCGTTCATTTGTGTTATTCAAAAATTAACACATATAAAATGGAAAAGCATAGCTATAATGTAAATTTAAAATGGAATTCAGATAGAAAAGGAACTTTATCATCAAACGAATTACCAACTATAATAGAAGTCGCAACTCCACCAGAATTTGACAAAGGAATTCCAAATATTTGGTCACCAGAGCATTTATACACAGCGTCCATTTTAAGTTGTTTTATGACTACTTTTTTGGCTATTGCCGAATTTTCAAAATTTGACTTTATAGATTTTGAATGTAGTTCAGACGGAATTTTAGAGAAAGTAGAAGGCAAATATTTAATGACACAAGTTATTATTAAACCAGTACTTACAATTAGCGATCCAAACGATACTGAAAAAGCAGAACGCATATTGCAAAAATCTGAAAAAGCTTGTTTGATTTCAAACTCTATTAAAACAGACGTTTTAGTACATCCTACCTTTAAATTTGAATAGAAATCTAGAAAATAATATAAGTTATTCTCTTTTGTGCAGTAAGTATGATAATTATCATTCTTTACTCCAATGATTTTTACAACTTTCGTAGCTTCAAAACTGAACAATTATATGAAAATACAAAACAATCATACTTTCCATATTCCAGTAATGGGCTTGGCGTATACAATAGACAGTCCAATTAGAATTGCACATTTCGGTATCTCTTCTGTTGTCTCTATAACTGACGATGATTTAATAGAAAAAATGCGTGCCTTTTATAGCAAAAAATTCAGCCTTCCTTATCAAGAAATTACGCAAAAATTTCATGATTATCGTGCTGAAAGAATTACCCATTATCTAAATTTAATGGATACTATTGTAAATGATAAATTTGAAAAATTTAAAACCGAATTAACAGAAAGTAAATCAGCTTTAGAAAACTACATTGCTTTACTTCCTAATAAATCAGACGTAAAAAAAACGTTGCAAAAATTTATAGATGAAGGTATCTGTTTTAAAGATGCCTTAAGGAAGTTTTTAGAAAAAAATAGTTCATTAGGTGAAATAGATGTCAATATCATGACAAAAGTTGATAAAGATAATTATGAAGGAAAAGAAAAATTACCAACAGAATTTAATGATGCACATGCTGCTCTACGTGGTTTTGCTAACAGTAATTTAAGATCTTCAGTTGTACTTTCAGCTGGAATGAATCCTAGATTATATAGTTATTTTGAAAATTTCCCAGATTTCTTTCCAAATGAAAATGCATTTCTTAAGAAAAAAATAATTTTAAAAGTAAGTGATTATCGTTCGGCTTTAATCCAAGGTAGTTTTTTAGCTAAAAAAGGACTTTGGGTTTCTGAATATCGAATTGAATCTGGTTTAAATTGTGGCGGACATGCATTTGCTACGGATGGCTTATTATTAGGACCAATTTTAGAAGAGTTTAAAACAAAAAAAACCGAATTAATTAATGCTACTCACGATTTATTTGTAAAAGCATTAGAAATAAAACAAATGCCAATTCCAAAAGAACCTTTGCCTTTAAAAATTACTGCTCAAGGCGGAGTTGGAACGGCTGAAGAACACGAGTTTTTATTAGAAAATTACAATTTAGAATCGGTGGGTTGGGGTTCTCCTTTTCTTTTAGTTCCAGAAGCTACTTCAGTAGACACAGAAACTCGAAAATTGTTAGCAAATGCAAAAGAAGATGATTTTTATTTGAGTAATATTTCTCCGCTTGGTGTTCCATTTAATTCTATTAAAGGCGTTTCTAATGATTTTTGGAAAGAAAAAAGAATTAGCGATAATAAAGCAGGAAGCTCTTGTCCGAAGAAGTTTTTAGCCCTAAACAAACAATATGATGACGTTGGACTTTGTACTGCTTCCAAAAAATACCAAGACATTAAGTTAAAAGAACTAGAAGAAAACAAAAAGAAATTATCATTGAATGAGTTTATAAATCAAAAATCGTTGATTACCGATAAAGCCTGTCTTTGTGTTGGCTTAGCCAATGCTTCCTATTTGGAAAATGGTATGGATATAAAAGGGCAACAACAAGGAGTAGTTATCTGTCCAGGACCAAATTTGGCCTATTTTAACAAAGAAGTTTCACTAAAAGAGATGGTGCAACATATTTACGGTAACGCGAATATAGTGCTTCAATCAGATAGACCTAATTTGTTCATCAAAGAATTAAAAATGTATGTAGATTATTTGAGAAATGAAGTTAATACTTTAACTAATGATGTAACAGCAAGTCAAATAAAGAAATGGAATTTATACAGAAATAACATTAATCAAGGTATAGAATATTATCAAAATTTATTTAAAAACACTTCTTTTTTGAAAAATAATCAAGACACAATTAATCAACAGTTAAATCTTTATAAAGCAGAAATTAACTCAATATCTTATTAATATGAGCAACTGGCATAAATCCACACAAAACGATAGATTAGAACGTATTACTAAAGCTTTAAATGAAAATATTAACTTTTCAAAAGATGTCTCCTTAGGTTACCCAGCTTCAAAATTAGATGGAAAAGTATTTTATGATGATGCTTCTTTTTTAAAAGACGCTCCCGTTTTAATGACCTATGTAGCGAATCCAAACAATATTGGCTGTCATACTATCGGTATTTCCGAAAAAGCTTTTAAAGGAACACAAGAAATTGAACGAGAAGTTCTCGAAATTCTTGCAGTTGATATTTTTAATGCCACAACTGATGATTATGATGGTTATATTGCAACTGGTGGAACAGAAGCAAATATCGAAGCTTTATGGATTTATAGAAATCATTTCATGAATACCTATCAAGCAAAATTATCAGAAATCAGTATTTTAGCTTCAGAGGACACTCATTATTCAATTGCAAAAGGTGCTAACTTGCTAATGATTGACTGGTTAAGAGTTGAAGTTAACTTTGAGGATAGAACTATTGATGAAATTAAATTAGAAACACTATTACAAGAAGCGATTTCAAAAGGTAAAAAATATTTTATAATAGTCGCAAACATGGGTACAACCATGTTTGGTTCAGTAGACAATCCCGATATATATACCAATCTCTTAGCAAAATACAACCAACTTTTCAAACTTCATATTGATGCTGCTTATGGTGGTTTTGTATATCCATTTTTGACTCCTAAAAATCATTTAGATTTTACTAATCAACATGTTTCCTCGATAACCATTGATGCACATAAAATGCTTCAAGCTCCTTATGGAACAGGAATATTTATATGTAGAAAAAATTTGATTGAAAATGTGTTAACCAAAGAAGCGGCATACGTTGAAGGCATGGATTTAACATTAAGTGGTAGCCGTTCTGGAGCAAACGCTGTTGCTGTTTGGATGATTTTAAAAACCTATGGTAAAAATGGTTGGTTTGAAAAAGTAAAGATTCTGGAATTGAGAACCGATTGGCTGTGCAAGCAACTAGACCATTTGAACATAACCTATTTTAGAGAATCTTTTATGAATATTGTTACTATAAAATCTGAATTTATTTCAACAGATATAGCATCTAAATTTGGTTTGGTTCCCGAATCGCATAATAACGATAACAAATGGTATAAAATTGTGTTAATGGAACATGTAGAGGTTGATAGTTTAAATGAATTTATATCAAGCTTAGGAACTATTTAAACAAGTTTTATTTTAATATTTAAAAGTAAAAAACTCTTTTTTTAAAATAATATAAATCAGCATTTTATAAAATAAAATAAAATATCCTAATGCCTGATAAATGTCATCAAATAGCATAATTCTTAACTTTAATTTTGTCTTATAAATTAAAATAATAAATAATCACATATGAAAACAAGTTATATAAAAAAGGTTTCATTATCTATATTTGTCTTAATGGGTGTAACATCATTTGCGCAAGAAATTGATGTAAATTTACAAATGAGACCACGTTACGAATATAGAAATGGTTTTAAAGGGTTAATGCTAGATAATGAATTACCAACTTCATTTATTTCGCAAAGAACTCGATTAAATTTTAATTTTAAACAAGAAAAAATATCTGCAAAACTTACATTACAAAACGTTAGAACTTGGGGAGATGTTAAAACAACGGCAACTAATGACAAAAATGGTGTAATGCTATTTGAAGCTTGGGGACAATATAGCTTCAATGATTCTTGGAATGCTCGTTTAGGTAGACAAGTTATATCCTACGATAATCAAAGAATTTTCGGAGAAATTGATTGGATCCAACAAGGACAAAGTCATGATGCGCTAGTTGTGTCTTATAAAAAAGATAAAAATCAATTAGACTTAGGAGCTGCTTTAAATGCAGATACAGAAGGTTTATATCGTGATTTATATGTTACTAATTATAAAAATATGCAATATGCTTGGTATCATACAGTTTTTAGTGATTTGCAAATGAGTTTGTTAGCATTAAATACTGGGTTTCAATATGAAGAGCCTATCACTACCGATTTGAAAGTAGATTATATGCAAACTTTTGGAACGTTTTTAAAATACAAAAAAAATAAATTAGATGCCGATTTAGGTATTTATGCACAAACAGGTAAAAGCAGATTAGCTACAAATAATACTTCTGTAAGTGCTTATAATATTGGGTTAA
Organism: Flavobacterium sediminilitoris; assembly: GCF_023008245.1. Lineage (NCBI taxonomy): Bacteria > Pseudomonadati > Bacteroidota > Flavobacteriia > Flavobacteriales > Flavobacteriaceae > Flavobacterium > Flavobacterium sediminilitoris. The sequence continues at coordinate 3,454,312 of NZ_CP090145.1, read as the reverse complement.
ATGTAAATTATGCCTTCACAGAAAAGGTAAAAGCAGGTCTTGGTTACGAATTATTATCGGGTAAAGATCAAACGGATACTGATGATAAAATTAAATCATTCAATCCTATTTTTGGAACAAACCACGCTTTCAATGGTTTAATGGATTACTTCTATGTTGGAAATCATAAAAATACGGTTGGTTTACAAGATTTTTTCTTGAAATTTAATTACGTTTCAGATAAATGGAAATTTAGTGTAACACCTCATATGTTTATGACCGCAGCAGATGTAATTGATCCATCCTATATTACAAGAACAATGGATAGTTATTTAGGGACAGAGATTGATTTAGTTGCTTCTTATGAATTACATAAAAATATCGGAATTTCAGCAGGATACTCACAAATGTTTGGTTCAGAGACTTTAGAAGTTTTAAAAGCTGGAAATAAAGGATTAGATAATAATTGGGTTTTTGTTATGATTAATATTAATCCAAGAATATTTAATTCTTCAAAATAGTTAATTGGTTGTTAGAGATAAAAGACTATGTCATTCATAAGGCATAGTCTTTTTTCGATTTATAACTTTTTCAATTTTGTCCTCATTTTATCTTAAATTTGAAATTCAAAACCACCATTATGATTTCTGTACATCAAGCTAGAACAATATTAAATAATGCTATTCCTAACTCTAAAGAAGTTGAACTTCCTTTGCTAAAAGCCTTAAATTATTGTTTAGCAAATGATGTGTATTCTTCCATAAATATGCCACCATTTAGACAATCTGCGATGGATGGATATGCTTTAAATTTACACGATTCTCTATCGTATCGTTTAATAGGAGAAATTAAAGCTGGAGATGCACATAAAATGGTTTTAAAACCAGGTGAAGCTATTAAAATATTTACTGGTGCTGCAGTTCCAGATTCTGCAAATGCAGTTATTCAGATTGAAAAAACTACTTGTACAAAGGAAACAGTTCTTTTAAACGAACGTGTTGCTTTACATACTAATATTCGACCTATTGGTGAACAGATTAAAGAAAATGAAATAGCGCTTACAAAAGGTACAATTTTAAATGCAGCAGCAATTGGTTTTTTAGCTGGATTAGGAATTACAACAGTTACCGTATTTAAAAAACCAAGTATTGGAATTCTAGTAACAGGAAATGAATTAATTAAACCAGGAAATGTGTTAGAACACGGTAAAGTTTTTGAGAGTAATTCAATAATGTTACAAGCTGCTTTATTGAATGCTAATTTTGATGAAATTAACACTTACGAAGTAAATGATGATTTCTCAAATACAAAAAAGAGTATTGAAAAGACACTTAAAGAAAATGATATAGTATTAATTTCTGGTGGAATTTCTGTTGGTGATTATGATTTTGTTAAAAGCGCTTTGGAAGAGTTAAAGGTGGAAACATTATTTTATAAAGTTAATCAAAAGCCAGGAAAACCTTTATTAGCAGGTAGAATAGAGAATAAGTTGATTTTTGCTTTACCAGGAAATCCGGCTGCAAGTTTAACTTGTTATTATATATATGTAGAACCTATTTTACACAGTATTACAGGAAAGACAAATCCTAAAAACAATCTTGTTCAAAAAGAATTGACGCATAATTTAGCAGTAAATAATACGCGAAGTCAATTTTTAAAAGCTATTTTTTCAGATAATGATGTCTCAGTATTATCGCACCAGCAATCCTCTATGTTAAATACTTTTGCGCTTTCAAATTGTCTAATTCATCTTCCAGAAGGAAATTACGAATTAGAAAAAGGTTCAAAAGTTGATATTTATCATATTTTATGATGTTCTCATTTCGTTATCTTTGTAAAAGTATAACGAAAGAAGTTTATTTTGCGAATCAAGAGTAAAATTTGGATAGAATCTAATAACGGAATTCTTTTAAGTGAAGGTCGCGTGCAATTACTTAAAATGATTGATGAAACAGGTTCTCTTAATAAAGCGTCTAAGGCTTTAAAAATTTCGTACCAAAAAGCTTGGCGTTTAATTGATGAAGTAAGTAAAACCACAAATAAACCTATTATTGAAACCAAGATCGGTGGAGTAAAAGGAGGTGGAACTTCATTAACACCTTATGGAAAATCTTTAATTATTATTTTCGAAACGATAAATAAAGATTGCTGGCAGTTTCTAGATGAACAATTAAAAAAGCATTCTTTATGTTAGTCTCAGAAATCATAAATTCACCATTATTACTTTTACTATTACCAATAGTAGCCTTTTTATATGCAAGTGTTGGACACGGTGGAGCAAGTGGTTATTTGGCTTTAATGAGTTTGTTTGCTTTACCAATTGCATTCATGAAACCAACGGCTTTAATTTTGAATATTTTAGTTTCAGGAATTTCATTTTACTTTTATTACAGAGAGAAAAACTTTAAATGGAACTTATTTTATCCGTTTGCTATTACATCTATACCGTTCTCTTTTTTAGGCGGATTTTTAACAGTGGATTCTAAAATTTATAAAATCATATTAGGAACATTATTATTATTTGCTGTATTTCGATTATTAGGTTTCTTCGGGAAAGAAAAGGCTGAATTAAAAGAAATAAACATAAAATACGCATTACTAATTGGAGCAATAATCGGATTCTTATCTGGCTTAATTGGTATTGGCGGAGGAATTGTATTGAGCCCGGTTTTACTTTTATTAGGCTGGGCAAATATGAAACAAACTGCAGCAGTTTCTGCTTTATTCATATTTGTAAATTCAATTTCTGGAATCTTTGGGTTTCTATCAAAAGGAGGCGAAATACCAAGTTCATCAACTCTATTAATTGGAATTGTTTTCATCGGTGGATTATTGGGAGCATATTACGGAAGTAAAAAATTCAACAATATTGTATTACGAAATGTCTTGGCTTTCGTTTTAGGAATAGCAATTATTAAACTCTACACTATTTAATGGCGACTATATCAGCATACATAATAGCAGGTGGAAAAAGTTCTAGAATGGGTTCTGATAAAGGTATGCTACTTTTAAACGAAACTGTATTTATTGCACATATTGTAAAAGCATTACAAGAAGCCACTATTCAAAATATAACGATTGTTTCAACCAATTCAGATTATGATTTTTTAAACTGTAATCGAATCGAAGATATTTATCCTGATAAAGGACCAGTTGGTGGAATCTTTACAGCTTTATCGCATTCACAAACAGAACAAAATATAATTTTGAGTGTTGATGTTCCATTAATTTCAGCAGAAATTATTACTTGGCTGATTAATAATATAGATAACGAAAAACTAATTACACAAGTAAAAATCGCAGATAAAACAAGTCCGCTAATTGCGGTTTATAATCGAAAAGCAGTAACTGTTTTTGAAGAACATTTAAAAAGTGAGCAATTAAGATTACGAATGGTTGTTGAAGCAATTCCACATAAAACAATTGAAGTTCCTGATAAGTGGTGTGCTTTATTACAAAATATAAATACCAAAGAGGACTATCAAAATTTAATAAAATGACGATAACACTAAAATATTTTGGCTTAATAGCTGATATCACAAACACAAACGAAGAGTTGTATAGTCTTGAAAAATCAGATTTTACAACAAACGATTTGATAAAAGAATTAAATAAAAGATATATAGGTTTACAGAATATTTCTTTTGCTATTGCGGTGAATAAATCAATTACAACAACAGCAATTAATTTAAACAATAACGACATAATAGCATTATTACCTCCTTTTGCAGGTGGTTAAAAAACAATGATGGAACATTCAAAACGATATACACGACAAATGGCTCTTCCAGAAATAGGAAGTCTAGGTCAGCAAAAATTACTAAACGCAAAAGTGTTGGTCATTGGTGCTGGTGGTTTAGGTTGTCCTGTTTTACAAATGTTGGCAGCTTCTGGAGTTGGAACACTTGGAATTGTGGATGGTGATGTTGTGGATGAAACGAATTTACACCGTCAATTGCTTTATACAACTAATGATTGTGGGAAAAATAAAGTGGATGTAGCAGCTAATTCAATTCAAAAAATAAATTCAGATGTAAAAGTAAATGTTTATCCAGAATTTATTTCCGAAAGTAATATTGCAATTATTTCAAAAGATTATGAAATATTGGTAGATTGTACCGATACTATTGTAACGCGATATCTTATTAACGATATAAGCATTCATTTGGGTAAGCCAATGATTTATGCTTCTATACATAAATTTGAAGGACAAATAAGTGTTTTTAATTACCAAAGTGGACCAAGTTATCGATGTTTGTTTCCTGAGAAAAATGCTCAAGAAGTTCCAAATTGTATAACTACAGGAGTTTTAGGTGTTTTACCTAATACTTTAGGAATGCTTCAAGCAACGGAAATATTGAAAATTATCTTAGGAATTGGAAAAGTTCTTTCAGGAAAACTACTTATTTATAACGCTTTGAACATGTCTTTTAACGAATTAGAATTTAGTAGAAACGAAGAACAAATTCGTATTGGAACTAAAAAAGGTATCGAATTAGAAAGTTCAAAAAAGCAGAATCATGAAATTGGTAAAGAGGCTTTTTTAGATCTTTGTTCGAATGAAAACTATACGATTATCGATTTACGTGAAGCACATGAAACACCAAAATTAAAATATGAAAGCGTCATCAATATATCGTTTTTAGAAATAGAAAAACATATTAAGAAATTTAATAAAGATCAACCTATTGTTCTTTTTTGCCAGAGTGGAATTCGCAGTAAAAAAGCGTTAGACTTATTTTTAGAAAACGGATTTACAAACATAGCACATTTACAAAAAGGCATTCAAAACATACAATTAGAAGTTATTTAAACAAAGAAAAATGGAAACATCAAAACCTAAAAAAAAATCATTTGTTCAAGGACCAATTTCAGCAGAATTTATTGGTAACTCAATTGCTAAGCACCAAACTAAAACTTCTATTGGAGCACATAATATTTTTTTAGGTCAAGTTCGTGCTGATGAAATAGATGGAAAAACAGTTGCAGCAATTGACTATTCAGCTTATGAAGAAATGGCAGAGCAAAATTTTTATGAAATTCGTGAAGCTGCTTTTGAAAAGTACGATCTAACATGTTTACATATTTACCATAGTTTAGGTCTCGTAAAAGCTGGTGAAATTTGCCTGTTTGTATTTGTTTCGGCTCCAAGAAGAAAAGTAGTATATGAAGCATTGAACTATTTGGTAGAAGAAATTAAAGAAAAAGTAGCCATTTTTGGTAAAGAAATATTTGAAGACGAAACCTATACTTGGAAAAAAAATAACTAATCATGGTCGATATTACGCATAAAATAATCACGCAAAGAACTGCAACGGCTCAAGCAATTGTGAAAGTTGGAAGTGCAGCAACTATAGAAGCAATCAAAAATAAAACCGTTCCAAAAGGAGATGTTTTAGAAGTGGCAAGAACTGCTGGCTTATTTGCGGTGAAAAATACTTCAAACGCTATTCCAGATTGTCATCCATTACCTATTGAATACACAGCAATTGCTTATGATATTCAAGAAATGGAAATTCATATTGAAATTACAGTTAAAACGATTTATAAAACAGGAGTTGAAGTAGAAGCCATGCATGGAGCAAGTATTGTTGCTTTAACAATGTACGACATGCTGAAACCTATCGATAAAAATGTAGAAATTTCAACGATTAAATTACTGCATAAAAAAGGTGGAAAATCTGACTTTAATGATGCTAAAAGTTTAAATTTAGATGTTGCAGTGATTGTCTGTTCCGATAGTGTTTCTAATGGGAAAAAAGAAGACAAAGCAGGGAAAGTAATCACTTCTAAATTGAATACATTGGGTTTAAAAGTTTCAAATTATAGTATCATTCCTGATGAAATTACAGATATTCAAAAAACAGTAAACACATTAAAAGACGGTAAAACGGATTTAGTTATTTTGACTGGAGGAACTGGTTTATCGAACAGAGATGTAACTCCTGAAGCACTAATTCCATTATTAGACAGAAGAATTCCTGGTATTGAAGAAGCAATTCGTTCGTATGGACAAGAAAGAACACCTTATGCAATGTTATCTCGAAGTGTGGTTGGATTCATTGGAACTACTTTAGTAATTGCTTTACCAGGCTCTACAAATGGAGCAAGCGAATCGATTGACGCTATTTTCCCATCTGTATTGCATTTATTCAAAATAATTAATGGTTTTAACCACGGAAAATAATATGTTGAAATTACCTTGATTGCATATCATAAAAAATAATTAATATAAGCGATTCCATGTGACCATTAAAAAAAAACATACATGAAAATAGAAGATTTACAAGGTCGAGTGCATGATTATTTGCGAATTTCAATTACTGAAAATTGTAACCTTCGTTGTACTTATTGTATGCCTGCTGAAGGAATAAACTTAACTCCAAAAGCACATATAATGACGGCTGATGAAATTGAAACTATTGCCACAACATTTGTGTCACTTGGTGTAAAAAAAATTCGTTTAACTGGAGGAGAACCATTAGTTAGAAAAGATGCTCGAGATATTATTGAACGTCTTGGAAAATTAAATATTGATTTAAATATTACTACTAACGGACTTTTAGTTCATGAATATATAGATACGTTTAAAGAAGCAGGAATTACATCTTTAAACATAAGTTTAGATACTTTACAAAAAGAAAAATACAAGCAAATTACCAGACGCGATCATTTTGAGGTACTTTGGAAAAATATCAAATTGCTTTTAGAAAATAATTTCATAGTAAAACTAAATGTTGTTTTAATAAAAGGTTTTAATGATTGTGAAATTATTGACTTTATAAACCTTACCAAAGCCTTAAATATCCAAATTCGTTTTATAGAATTTATGCCTTTTAACGGAAACCAATGGGACAAATCGAAATTGGTAACTTATGCAGAAATTTTAGAAAAAGTAGATAATCATTTTGAAGAGAAAACTATTCTCCGAATAAATGATAAAATAAATGACACAGCTCGAAATCATAAAATAGAGTCCTTTAAAGGAAGTTTTTCCGTAATTAGCTCTGTTTCTAATCCGTTTTGTAGCACTTGTAATAGAATTCGCTTAACTGCGGATGGAAAATTAAAAAACTGTTTGTTTTCCAATACTGAAAATTCTCTTTTAGATGCTTTACGAAATGGAGAAAGCATACTTCCTATTATAGAAGAAAATATTAAATCTAAATTTCTAGTAAGAGGTGGAATGGAAAATGATACTGAATTTCAAAACCCGAAGCTTTTTTCTAAAAACAGAAGCATGATAAAAATAGGAGGTTAAGAAAAAATTAACATTTACTGATAATTGTCATAAAATTTGCAGCTCTAGAGTACTAATTTTACACAAAGTTAATTATTTAAGGGTAATGGTATGAGTAATTTATCACAATCACACAAGATATTATTTATAAACACTCTCGCGTTTACAATGTGTTTTGCTTGTTGGACACTAAACGGTGTTTTAGTAACCTATTTAATAGACAAAGGAATTTTCAATTGGACTGTTATTGAAGCAGGTTGGTTAATGGGAATTCCTATTTTATCTGGAGCATTAACAAGATTACCAATAGGTATTTTAACTGATAAATATGGTGGTAAAAAAGTATTTACATGGTTATTATTTTTATGTGCCATTCCTTTATTTTTAATTCCATTTGCAGATTCATTTTGGGGATTTGCCATTTTAAGTTTACTATTTGGAGTTGTTGGAGCTAGTTTTGCTGTTGGAATTGGATATACTTCTATTTGGTACCCAAAAGAATGGCAAGGAAGAGCTTTAGGTATTTTTGGAATGGGAAATGCAGGTGCAGCATTAACTACTTTTTTAGCTCCTTCTTTATTAAATTATTTTTCAGAAAGTGACCCAGAAAATGGTTGGAAACTTTTACCAATTACTTACGGTATTGTACTTGTAGTTATAGGCTTTTTATTTGTTTTCTTGACAAAAGAAAAAATTGTTCAAGGAGAAACAAAAAATATCAAAACCCTTTTACAGCCTCTAAAATCGATGAGAGTTTGGAGATTTGGAATGTACTACTTCCTCGTTTTTGGATGTTTTGTAGCTTACTCTCAATGGTTATTACCAAACTTCATGAACGTTTACCATACAACTTTAGTTATGGGAGGTGTATTTGCAACCTTATTCAGTTTACCATCGGGTATTATTAGAGCATTTGGAGGCTATTTATCAGATAAGTTTGGGGCAAGAAAAGTAATGTATTGGGTTTTAGGAACTTCAATGGTTATCAGCTTCTTATTAATGTTTCCTAAAATGGAAGTTTTTACTGCTGGTCCTGGAGTTTTAGCAGGAAATAATGGTATTGTTACCAATGTTTCTTCAGAGAAATTAATGGTTAATGATAAAGAATATGTTATTACTCCAAAAACAGAAAAACAAATAACAAATAAACCAATTTTTCCTGTAAAATCATCTTGGCAAGAAGTAATTGTTGCAGAAAACCAAACAGTTAAAAAGAAAGAATTATTAGCAAAAGGTGTTACTCATATTCAATTTGAAGCAAACATGTGGGTGTATTTGGTTTTAGTTGTCCTTATTGGTGTATGTTGGGGAATTGGTAAAGCTGCTGTTTACAAACATATTCCTGAATATTTTCCAAATGAAATTGGTGTTGTTGGAGGAATGGTCGGACTTATAGGTGGACTTGGTGGATTTTTCGGACCAATTGTTTTTGGTTACTTGTTAACTTCCACAGGATTCTGGACAAGTTCTTGGTTCTTCATTTTTGCAGTATCAACAATCTGTTTAATATGGATGCATAAAACCATTATTAAAGCAATTCGTAAAAACAACCCTGAATTTACAACGCAAATCGAACAAAAATAATAGTACAATTAATGCTACCTAATTAGTTATAAATTTAATAATAATTTTATGTCAGTAAATATTAAAGATTGGAACGTAGATGACGAAGGCTTTTGGAAGTCTACAGGGAAAAAGATAGCCGATAAAAATCTATGGACTTCTATTCCTGCATTATTACTTGCATTCTCTGTATGGATTATGTGGGGCGTACTTATTAAGTACATGAAAGAATTTGGCTTCAATTTCGGAATGACCGATGGACTTGTGGTAGGAACTGAAGCCTATGTAAATGCATTAAAAGAAGTAAATAATCTTTACTATACGTTACCAGCAATTGCAGGTTTAGCAGGAGCAACTTTGCGATTACCTAACTCTTTTTTGATTTCATTAGGTGGTGGTAGAAATGTAGTTTTTATAACAACCGCATTATTACTTATTCCAGCAGTAGGAACAGGAATAGCCTTGTCTGATGTAAATTCACCATATTTATTCTTTGCTATTATGGCCTTATTATCTGGACTTGGTGGTGGTAATTTCTCTTCTTCAATGAGTAATATCTCATTCTTTTTCCCTAAAAAAGCACAAGGATATGCATTAGGTATGAATGCAGGACTAGGTAACTTGGGAGTTGCAGTGATGCAAAAAACAATTCCGTTTATTGTAACATTCTCTTTATTTGGTGGAACAGCTGGTGCAATTGCAACAGCGAAAGGAGCTCCTTTTGAAGGGATGCAAAATGCAGCATGGATTTGGGTTCCGCTTATTATATTAGCTTCTTTAGCTGCATTTTTCGGAATGAATAATGTATCTACAGGAACTCCAAGTATGCCAAATACTGCAAAAGGAATTTCAAAAACATTATATATGATAATGTTAGGTTTAATAGCAGCTGGTATTGGTGCTTTTATGTTAGTTGGAATTCCTTGGGAATCATTTGGAATGAAAGATTCTGCAATGTGGATAGTACTTCCCATAGTAATTGTTCTTACTGTTTTATTAATGAAATATGGAACTCCTGCTGATATAAAAGAGAATCTTAATAAACAATTTTCAATATTGGGTGACAAACACAATTGGATAATGACAATTATTTATACCATGACTTTCGGTTCATTTATTGGGTTTTCAATGGTATTTCCAAAATTAGCGCAAGATATATTTGTGTATTCAAATCCAGTTGATCCAGAATGGGTAAACCCTAATGCTCCTAACATTATGCTTTGGGCATTCTTAGGACCACTCTTTGGCGCTTTAGTTAGACCAATTGGAGGAATTCTTTCTGATAAAGTGAATAGTGGAGCAAAAATTACAATGTGGAGTACTATTTTTCAAATTATAGCTGCATTAACAGTTGCTTATTATGTTGTACAAGCAAGAGGTTCTGAAACTCCAGAATCATATTGGTGGCCATTTTTCGGTGCATTTATGGTTTTATTCTTAACAACTGGTATTGGAAACGGATCTACTTTTAGAAGTATTCCTTATATTTTTAGTAAAGAAAAAGCAGGTCCTGTATTAGGCTGGACAGCTGCAATTGCTGCTTATGGAGCATTTATTATTCCTAATGTATTTGGACAACAAGTAACTGCTGGAACGCCTGAATATGCGTTATATGGTTTTGCAGTTTATTATTTAATTTGCTTAATTCTGAACTGGTGGTATTATCAAGGACCTAAAAGAGAAGTGGATAATCCATAAATAATTATAATAATTCTTTTCATAACAGAAGTGTTTGTGAAAGAATAAGTTATAAATTTTTATTATATTTAAATGATGGTAAAATTTGTCTTTTTTGAAGATGAATTTTATCTCACTAAAACAAATTATAGTATACAAATGAAGAACAAAACATTTAATACAAAAGCATTGCTCATAGCTACAGCTTTATCTGTTTTTATGATTTCTTTGGTGTTTTTCGGATCTAGAAATTTACAAAACTTCGATGCTGCATTAATTACCTATTTATTTGGGACACTATTTGCTTTTTTTGGTATTGTATATCGCTATTCTGTTTGGTTACAACGTCCTCCAACATGGATATATTTTAAAAGAGGAGTTAGTTACTTAGTAACAGGAAAAGTGTTTTCTCATCTTTGGTTTGTTTCTAAAGAATCGATTGAAAATATTGCTTTCCAAAAATTTATTTATCCTAGAGGAAAGTACCGTTGGATTGCCCATTTTATGATAGCTGTTGGTTGTACTTCTGCTTTTTTAATTACAATTCCTTTGACTTTTGGATGGATTCATTTTACGTTGGCTCCAGGAGGAATTGATATTTATGAAGCTCATTTTTTTGGTTTCCACATAATGTCATTTAAGTTGGGTTCAGTTATTGCGTTTTTAACATTCCATGCTTTAAATTGGTCTTCTTGGTTGGTAATTTTAGGTTCTCTTTATTATTTGAGAAGACGTCTTACAAACCCTGGTTTAATTGCAACACAAACTTTTGAAGGAGATTTACTTCCTTTAATTTTATTAATTGCAATCTCAGTAACAGGTTTGGGATTAACCTATTCATACCAATTTATGAAAGGTTTTGCCTTTGATTTTCTTGCAGTTACGCATGCGGTTACCGTAATTATGTTTCTTATTTGGATTCCGTTTGGAAAATTCTTTCATATTATTCAAAGACCAGCACAAATTGGTGCTCATATTTACAAGAAAGAAGGAATGAAGCAAGGAATGGCAATTTGTGAACATACTGGTAAAGAGTTTACAACAAATCTTCATGTTAATGACTTAAAAATTGTTACAAAAGAATTAGGTTTCAATTTCGATAGAGAAGATGGGAGTTCACATTTAGATTTAAGCCCAGAAGGAAAAAGATCGCGTTTAGCTCAAGCACATTTGAAAGCTAGACAAGAGGGTGGAAAATTATTTGGATAGTTTATAAGTAATCAGTGTTCAGTTTTTAGTGTTCAGACACAGTTTGTGAATATAGTTTACAGTTGAGATTTAATCAGAACACTTAAAAAAACAAGAACAGAAAATATAAAGACATGGCAAAATTACCTGTTTCAGCAGAAAAAATTATAGAAGAATTTGGACCTCATTTAAATTATTCACCAAAAGATGGATATGAAGGAAGGGACGAACCAGATAAAGTGGTTGAAACGCATTGTTGCTTTTGTGGTATGCAATGCGGAATAAAATTATTAGTAAAAACCAATAAAGTAGTAGGTTTTGAACCATGGATGGAATTTCCTTTTAACGAAGGAAGATTGTGTCCAAAAGGTGTGCAACGCTACTTACAAAATAATCATCCAGACAGACTTTTAAGTCCTATAAAACGAGTAGAAGGTAAAGGTTTTGAACCAATTTCTTGGAATGAAGCTATGGATAAAACGGTTTCAGAAATTAAACGTATTCAAGAAAAATACGGAAATGATGCTTTTTCTATGTTATCTGGAGTTTCTTTAACTAATGAAAAAAGTTATTTGGTTGGTAAATTTGCTCGTATAGCACTTAAAACAAAAAATCTAGATTATAACGGTCGTTTGTGTATGGTAAGTGCTGGTGCTGGAAACAAAAAAGCTTTTGGTTTAGACCGAGCTTCTAATACGTATGCAGATTTAGAATATGCTGAAGTTATTATTGTCGCTGGAGCGAATATTAGTGAAACTTTCCCAACATTAACACATTGGATATGGAAAGCACGTGATAGAGGTGCAAAACTTATTGTTGTTGATCCTCGTGTTATTCCGTTAGCAAGAACTGCTGATGTGCATTTAAATGTAAAACCTGGAACAGATTCAGCTTTATATGGGGCAATGTTAAAATATTTGGTTGATAACGATATGTTAGATCATGATTTTATTGATAATTATACTTCAGGATTTGATATGACTATCGATGCTGTAAAAGAGTATACATTAGAATGGGCAGAAGAAGTAACAGGAATTAAAAAAGAAAAAATTAAAGAAGCTGCTGAACTTTGGGGTAAAGCCAAAACAAGTTTCTTATTACATGCAAGAGGAATTGAACATCATTCTAAAGGAGTTGATAATGTTTTAGGTTGTATCAATTTAGTATTAGCAACTGGTAGAATTGGAAGACCTTATTGTGGTTATGGAACCATTACTGGTCAAGGAAATGGTCAAGGTGGTAGAGAACACGGACACAAATGTGATCAATTACCTGGAAATAGAGATATTGAAAACCCAGAACACAGAAAATATATTTCTGAAGTTTGGGGTATAGATGAAAAAGATTTGCCTGGAAAAGGATTATCTGCTTATGAAATTATTGAAGCCATTCATAGAGGTGAAATAAAAGGTTTAATTTCTTTATGTTTTAACCCATTGGTTTCTTTACCAAATAGTAATTACGTTCGTGAAGCTTTAGAAAAATTAGAATATTATGTATGTATCGACTTTTTCTTAAACGAAACGGCTCGTCATGCTGACATTGTTTTAGCAGGTTCATTACAGGAAGAAGAAGAAGGAACAACAACTTCTGCCGAAGGTAGAGTAATTAGAATTCGTCAAGCAGTAACTCCACCAGGAGATGCAAGAACAGATACTTCTATTCTATTAGAATTAGCAGAAAGATTAGGTGTAAAAGATAAGTTTACTTATGATGATAATGAAGCTATTTTTAATGAATTAAGAGTTGCTTCTAAAGGAGGTACTGCCGATTATAACGGAATTACGTATAAAAGAATTGAAGATAATATGGGAATGTTTTGGCCATGTCCTACGGAAGATCATCCAGGAACTCCAAGACTTTGGGAAGATAAAAAGTTTAAAACACCAGATGGTAAAGCACACTTTAACCCAGCTCCTTATAAATTACCAGGTGAAGTTACAGATGAAAATTATCCAGTAACATTAACAACTGGTCGTGTAGTTTCACAATATTTAAGTGGAACACAGACACGTAGAATTGGAAAATTAGTTGACCAATATCCAGAACCATTATTAGAAATTCATCCAGAATTGGCTGCAAAATATGGTATTCAACAAAATGAATTAATTAAAGTAAGTACTCGAAGAGGTGAAGCTATATTTCCTGCAAATATTGTAGAAACTATTCGTAAAGACACGGTATTTATTCCTTACCATTGGTCTGGATTAAAATCGGCTAATTTATTAACACCTGGAACTTTGGATCCTATTTCAAAAATTCCAGAATTTAAAGTCTCTGCTTGTAAACTAGAACCTTTAAGACAACAAGCAAAACCATCAAGTGAAACGAAAGCATACGCTAGTATTTAATCTATAAAAAATTAAAATATGAATTATACCAATTTTAATAAAAATGAAGAATTTTTTGTAGATATGCAACGTTGCATTGGTTGTAAAGCTTGTGAAATGGCTTGTGCGGAATGTGAAACAAATGGACAAGATTCTATGATTCATGTCAATTATGTGGAACGTTCTGAAACGATTCAAACAACAGTACAAGTTTGTATGCATTGCGATGATCCTGTTTGTGCAAGTGTTTGTCCTGCGGATGCTATTTCTAAAGATGAATTCGGAATTGTACATACTGCAAATACAGAAAGATGTATTGGTTGTTCCAACTGTGTAATTGCTTGTCCGTTTGGAGTACCAAAAAAAGTAGAAGAATATGACTTAATGATGAAGTGTACTATGTGTTACGATAGAACAAGCGTTGGTAAAAAACCAATGTGTGCAACCGTTTGTCCAAGTGGTGCTTTATTTTATGGTACAAGAGAAGAAATTCAAGAAATGCGTCCTAACAGTTCTCCAGTAAACACTTTTGTTTTTGGAAAAGAAGTTGTCAATACAAAAGTAAATATCATGATGCCGAAAGGTAGTAATGAATTAATAATATATTAAACTTAAGTTATGCCTGATAAAAATAATAATGAAAATTGGAAAAAAGATTTTCCTATTCATAAACAAGATGCAACACAAGTTAGCCGTCGTGATTTTGCTAAATTTTTAACATTAGTATCTGGTGGTTTAATGGTTGGAAGTGGTTTAGTAGCTGCAAAAGCCTATTTAGACCCTAAAGAAAAAGTAGCAGGGGAACATTATGTATGTGAAAAAGAGGAAATACCTGTTGGAGGAACTAGAGGTTTTGTTATTGAAGGAAGCACAGTTCCCTATATTCTTATTCATTTAGAAAATGGCGAATTTAGAGCGTACGAACAAAAATGTACACATTTATCTTGTTCTGTGTTTTATGAACCTGGTTCTGGAAAAATTGAATGTCCTTGTCATAAAGGTTATTTTGATGCTATGACAGGAGAAGTTCTACAAGGCCCACCGCCAAGAGCTTTACCAAGATTAGAAGTATTTTTTAAAGAAACGGGTGTTTTTGTAAAATCATTCCAAGAAGCGATAAGCTAATTTAAAAAGTAAAACTATGAGTAATTTCAGAACAAGTCAGAACAAAGCGAATCCAAATAAGTTGAATACCATATTATCAACATTAATATTTATATTAATACTGAATGTTACTTTGCAAATTTGGCTGCTTTATACAGCATTAAACAATGCTTTAGATGATAATAGGGAAATATTAATACCTGCCTTTATAGCATCACTAGTGTTGTTTTTAATAGGGTTTAGTTGGTTGTATTATTTACCAAAAGGAAATAAAAGTGCATAAAAAAATACCGAAACATTGTTTTCGGTATTTTTTATCTAATTATAATTTTTGAATTTTTAATAGAAGCTGAATCTTTCTTTTTTAAGTTGACTGATCTAGGTAAAGGAGAAAGTGTTTCGCTTCCGTTACTAAAATTTTGGACATAGAAATTACCTGTATATCCTTTGTTATTAAGATAATTTTGCATTTCAATTAAATCAGCATTGGTACAAAGTTCAGAATGGTAAGTTGTTCGTATTTCGTATGGAATTTTAGAAGCTTTTAAGAGTTCAAATGACGCTTCAAATTCGACAAACAAGTTAGATTTTGTAATTGTTTTGAATTTATTGGGTAAGGCTTTATAATCTAAGGCTACATAATCTATTACACTAGCGTCTAATAGTTTCTTTAAAACCTTTGGACTACTTCCATTTGTGTCTATTTTGACAAGAAAACCCATTTTTTTAACTAGTTCAATATGTTCTAGTATATTTTTATGAATAAGACATTCTCCACCACTAAAAACAACAGCATTTAGCAATCCGATTCTTGTTTTTAAAAATGAAATTACTTCTGTAAAAGAAATAGTTCCTTTACCTAAAACTATTTCAGGATTGTAACAATACAAACATCTCATATTACAGCCTGCATACCACAATATACAAGCTGATTTATGTGGATAGTCTAAAAGAGTAAAAGGTGTTATATTTGAAATGGATTTTGCTAACACGCATTTTCTTTAAAATGAACACGTTGTTTGTGCTCGCCTTTTTTTCCAATATTGAAACTCTCTACAGGTCTGTGATATCCCATTACTCTAGTATAAACCAAGCATTTTGTTCTTAAATGTTGATTTTGTTCTAGTACTTCGTTAGTTTTTGTGTTCATAAGTTGTGTTATTAAGGTTCTCAATTAAAATTTCATCGCATTTCGGACAATATTCGTGTTCGCCATTTAAATAACCATGAGTTGGACAAACACTAAATACAGGTGTGACTGTTATATAAGGTAATTTGAAGTTTGTTATTACTGTTTTTACAAAGTTTTTACAAGCTTCTGAAGAGCTTATTCGTTCATTCATGTATAAATGCAGTACGGTTCCTCCAGTGTATTTACATTGCAACTCATCTTGCATTAGTAAAGCTTCAAATGGGTCTTGAGTAAAATCGACAGGTATTTGTGAACTATTCGTATAATAAATATTGTCTTCCATTCCTGCTTGTAAAATTTCAGGAAAACGTTTTTTATCTTCTTTTGCAAATCGATAGGTAGTTCCTTCGGCAGGTGTTGCTTCCAAATTATACAAATTACCTGTTTCTTTTTGGTATTCTTTCATTCTGTTTCGGATATAATCTAAAACGTCTAAACAAAAATCATTGCCATAACCAGAAGTTAAATCGTACATACCATCGGTAAAATTTAAAACCATTTCGTTCATTCCATTTACTCCAATTGTAGAAAAATGGTTTCTAAAGTGGGGTAAATAACGTTTGGTATAAGGAAACAAACCTCTTTCGTACATATCTTGAATAAAGACACGTTTTTTCTCTAAAGTAGATTTAGCAATTTCTAATAATTTATCTAATTGTTGATATAAGTCTTCTTTATTGTTTTTGTACAGATAACCAAGTCTAGCCATATTAATAGTAACTACACCAATACTTCCTGTCATTTCGGCACTTCCAAAAAGACCGTTTCCACGTTTTAATAATTCACGTAAATCGAGTTGCAAACGACAGCACATACTTCGCACAGCATTTGGTTTATAAGCACTTTCGTTTTCAATCTTTTCTCCATTTTCATTTAAAATGTATTGACTTCCTATGAAGTTTTGAAAATAAGATGAACCAATTTTAGCAGTATTCTCGAAAAGGATTTCAGTGTTCTCTCCATCCCAATCAAAATCTTCTGTGATATTTACTGTTGGAATAGGAAAAGTAAACGGTTGCCCATTTGCATCGCCTTCGGTCATAACCGTATAATAAGCTTTATTGATGAGGTTCATTTCTTTTTGAAAATGTTCGTAACGCATTTCTTCTAAGTTAGAAACGCCTCTTTCTTTTGCTTTTTCTAATAAAACTTGTTTGTTAATTCCTCTAAATAGATGAATGTCATTTTTAGTTGGAACTTGTTCTTTCAAGTCAGAGGGAACTACCCAATCTAAGGTAATATTCGTAAAAGGAGATTGTCCCCAACGAGCTGGAACATTTAAATTATAAACGAAACTTCTAACTGCTTTTAAAACTTCATCAAAAGATAAATTATCTTTGAAAACATAAGGAGCCAAATAGGTGTCAAATGAGCTGAAAGCTTGTGCGCCTGCCCATTCACTTTGTAATATTCCCAAGAAGTTAGCCATTTGTCCGAGTGCTTCTCTAAAATGAGAAGGAGGCTTGCTTTCTACACGACCTCTAACGCCATTAAAACCTTCATTTAATAGCACTCTCAAACTCCAACCTGCACAATAACCAGTTAGACAATCTAAATCATGAATGTGAATATCTCCGTTTCTATGTGCGTAGCCTTCTTCTTTAGTATAAACTTTGTCTAACCAATAATTAGCTATTATTTTACCCGCAGTATTGTTTACTAATCCTGCATTTGAATAGGAAGTATTTGCATTTGCATTTATGCGCCAATCAGTTTGAAAAATGTATTCTTCAATAGTTTGTGTGCTATCTACATAAGTAGTGTCATCGTTTAAACCATCTACATGTTCTCTTTGTAGTTTTCGAGTATGACGAAATAACATAAAAGAACGCATTACATCAAAATATCCTTTTTCAAACAGCGTTTTTTCAATGCAATCTTGAATATCTTCAACCGCCCAAACTTCTTTTTGTTCAATTTGGTTTAGTACTGTTTTATAAATACTTTCATCATACGGAACAGTTACACTATTAAAGCTCTTCTCGATTGCATCTTTTATTTTATAACTTTCATAAAGTTTATAATCGCCGTTTCTTTTAATAACATATATTTCCATTTATATATTTCTTTAGATTTTTTTTGTTCTATTTTATGAAGCGAAAAGCTTTTTTTCCATTTCAATTGCTTTAATAAATAGAATGTTATTTTCTAAATGAATATGTTTGTGTAAATCTTGTTCGAATTCTTGTAACATTAAAAACGTAACTTTATAGGTATTACAAGCATCTGTTGGAGGTGTATAATTATTAGTCAATTCAGAAATTCTAACAAAGCGATCACCTTCATTTTCATGTTCATCTTTCATCATAGCGATTGGGTTTTCTACTTTTCCAAAATGAGGAGGTTCTAAACTAAAATTACCACGAATTGCATTCGACATTTTCTCGATGAATGGAAACAAAATTAATTCTTCTTTTTTCATGTGTTGTGCCAATTCACCTGCGCTACTTTTGAATAATTCATTGATCAACAATAATTCTGGATGTGCGCTTCCATGAACCTTACATAGTTTATCTAAATAAGCTAATAGAGTAGGTGTTTTTTCTTCAATATAACGGTGGTGATTTTTTTTAATATAATCAATTAGGAAATCGATTGGCCAAGATTGAAAGTCTGTGTGATTACTATTTTTGGATTTTACTATTTTGTCAATTTCTTTTTGAATTAGTTCAGCATCCAATCCTTTTTTACTACAAGCTTCTTCAATAGTTCTATTGCCTTTACAGCAAAAATCAATGCCATATTTAGAAAATACAGAAGCTGTTCTAAAATCGTTTGCAACATATTCTCCGATGGTTTGTTTTTCTAATATATTCATAATTTCTATGTTTTATTCGTTTTTGTAACTTGATTTTTAAATTATAATCTGTAACAATATTACAATCAAAAGCATATTAGTTTTTATGATTGAAGTCATAACCAGAACTAAATATTCACTTTTATTTTGCAGAAGAAAAATGATGTATTAAAAAAGACAAATAAATGGAAGAAAAAATAATTTCTACTTTAGAAAAAGGACATCCAGTTAGTATTTATTTTCAAGAGAATGATTTAATAAATGATTTAATAAATGAACTAGTAGAATCAGATCCTGAAGATGATTTTCAAAAGTTCTTTAATGTTTTTAATCAATTAGAAACAATTGAAAAACGTTTTGTTCGAAAAGAGAATCAACTATTTCCTTTTTTAGAAAAATACAATTGGAATGGTCCATCTAAAGGAATGTGGTCTTTTCATGATACTTTAAGAGAGCAATTTCGATTATTAAGAGGTTATGTAGTAACAAAAAACTTTGAAAAATTAAAAATAAATTTAGAATATCTTTTAAATGGTATTTATCGATTAATGGAAATAGAAGAAACAATGTTATTTCCAATGGCGTTAAACCTTTTAAAAGAAGAAGATTGGATTACAATGCGAAAAGGAGAAGAAGAGATTGGTTGGATGCTAAAAGAAACTCCTCCAAATTATCCAGAAAATCAATACATACATCCTTCAGAAGATTTAACTGAACGGAATTTGGATTTTACTTCGAAAGAGGCTTCTCATTTTGATGAAGGATACATGACAGTGGAGCAAGTTAATTTGCTTTTTAGAACCATGCCTTTAGATATTACTTATGTAGATGAGAATGATAAGGTAATTTTTTATAATCGTGGAGAAGAAAGAGTTTTTCCAAGAAGTGCTGGAATTATTGGTAGAGAAGTAAAATTTTGTCATCCACCAAAAAGTGTAGATACGGTTTTAAAAATTTTAGAAGAATTTAAAAAAGGAAATAAAAATGAAGCTTCGTTTTGGATAAATTATAAGGAACGATTGATTTACATACGCTATTTTGCGGTTAGAGATAACGATAAAAAATACAGAGGTGTAATTGAAATGTCGCAAGATATTACCGATATTAAAAGAATAGAAGGGGAACAACGATTATTAGATTGGCATTAAATTTTTAATACAAGAAGAAAATGAATACGGATATATTAAAAGAAAAGATTCTTCAATTAAAAAAGGAGAAAAACGCGGTAATTTTAGCGCATTATTACCAGGAAGAGGCTATACAAGAAATTGCTGATTATGTAGGTGATAGTTTAGGTTTATCTCAAGAAGCAGTAAATGTTGATGCTGACATTATTTTGTTTGCAGGAGTTCATTTTATGGCTGAGACAGCTAAAATTTTGAATCCGAATAAAAAAGTTATTCTACCTGATTTAAAAGCAGGTTGCTCGTTAGCCGATTCTTGTCCGCCTGATTTATTCAAGACATTTAAAGAAGAACATCCTAATCATATTGTAATAACCTATGTGAATTGTTCGGCTGAAATTAAAGCACTGTCAGATATTGTTTGTACGTCTTCCAATGCGTTAAAAATTGTGAATTCAGTTCCTAAAGAAACACTAATAATATTTGCACCCGATAAAAACTTAGGTAAGTACATTATGGAACAAACAGGAAGAGAAATGGTGTTGTGGGATGGTTCTTGTATTGTGCACGAAGCTTTTTCAATAGAAAAGCTGTTAGATTTATGCAAACTACATCCAGATGCTGAAATTATAGCACATCCAGAATCGGAAACACATATTTTAAGAACTGCAAAATACATTGGTTCAACCGCTGGAATGATAAATTATGTAAAAGAATCTTCTTCAAATAAGTTTATTGTTGCCACCGAAGCTGGAATTCTATATAAAATGCAACAGCAAGTACCGCATAAAATACTTATTCCTGCTCCTTCACACGAAGATAATACTTGTGCTTGCAGTGAATGCGCTTTTATGAAAATGAACACCTTACAAAAGGTCTATGATTGTTTATTGAATGAATCTCCTGAAATTAAAGTACCATTAGAAATTCAAGAAAAAGCACTATTACCAATTAATCGAATGCTCGAATTATCGTAAATATGAGAAAAACCAATTATTTAGTTCTAGGTTCTGGCGTTGCTGGATTAACTTTTGCAATTAAAATTGCAGAACATTTTCCAAATAAGAAGGTTACAATAGTTACGAAAGCCAACGAAGAAGAATCGAATACAAAATATGCACAAGGTGGCATTGCAGTTGTTATGAATCAAATTGAAGATAATTTTCAAAAACATATTGAAGATACTTTAATTTGTGGAGATGGTTTATGTAATGAAGAAGTTGTAAAAATTGTAGTAACTGAAGGTCCAAAACGTGTGCAAGAATTAATAGATTGGGGAACGCAATTTGATAGAAACAGAGAAGGGTCTTTTGATTTGGGTAGGGAAGGCGGACATACAAGCAATCGTGTAATGCATCATAAAGACCAAACGGGTTATGAAATTGAACGTGCTATTTTAGCAAAAGCGCATCTTCAAAAAAATATAGAAATATTTGATTATCATTTTGGTACAGATTTAATTGTTAAAGACAATATTTGTTTTGGGGCAAGGGTTTTAGATGAAAAAACAAATGAGTTACTCTCTTTTCAAGCTGATTTTACTTTATTAGCAACAGGAGGAATTGGTCAGGTTTACGGACATACAACTAATCCAGTAATTGCTACTGGAGATGGAATTGCAATGGCAAATAGAGCAAATGCTTCAATAAAAGATATGGAATTTATTCAATTTCATCCAACAGCTTTATTCAGTAACGATTTAAGTTCTACTTTTTTAATTTCGGAGGCAGTTAGAGGTTTTGGAGCTTATTTGCGTAATAAAGACGGACATCGATTTATGTTAGATTGTGATAAACGTGGTGAATTAGCATCACGTGATATTGTATCGCAATGTATTGAGAAAGAATTAAAAAAATCGGGTAATGAATGTGTGTATTTAGATTGTACCCATTTAGATATAATAGAGTTCAAAAAGCATTTTCCAATGATTTATGATCGTTGTAAATCTATTGGAATTGTTATTGAAAATGATTGGATTCCAGTTATTCCTGCTCAACATTATGTTTGTGGTGGAGTAGTAGTAGACACAAATGGTAAAACTTCTGTTGAAAATTTATTTGCTTGTGGTGAATGTTCACAAACAGGTTTACATGGTGCTAATAGATTAGCATCTAATTCATTACTAGAAGCAATAGTGTACTCGGATAGAATTTTTAATTATTTAAAAGAAAACACCATTACAAATTCAATTGAAGTTTATTCAATAGAGAAAGATCAAAATAAACAATATTTTAATAAAAATTGGATTGTTTCAACGAGAAAAGAATTGCAAATTATGATGCAAAAAAATGTGGGTATTGTTAGAAATAACCTTGATTTAGAAATAACTAAAAACCAGTTGAATTTATGGAAAAAAGCAATTGATAGTTTAAAATTAAATCATAAAGTTACTAAGGAAATATACGAATTAGAAAACATGATAGATGTTTCCCTTTTAGTAGTTTCTCATTCTTTAAAGCGAACAGAAAACAAAGGTGGATTTATAAAAAATTAATCTACCGCTTTTTGCATCATCATTTGCGAAATGTTCATAGCACGATTTTTAATTTCATCTGCTTTTTCTCCTTTAAAAAGTGTATCAACCGTAGCATTAAATAATTTATTCCAATGATTGAAATGATCTTCACTTAATTTGCTTTTTTGATTTAATTCCTTGTGTTTTATCATTGGATTTCCTTCAAAATTTCCTGTACTAAATAATATGTTTTCCCAAAAATCATACATTTTAGGTAGGTGCAAATTCCAATTTACTTTAGCTACATCAGTAAACAAATAACCAATAACGTCATCAGCAATTACAGTATCGTAAAAAGTATTTACCAAGAGAATTATGTCGTTTCTGTTTTGAATATCATTTTTCATATATAGATAATATTTAAATTTTGGAAATATGTATCACCATGAAAATCTTTATTAGTGTTCGTGTTATAGAATCATGGCGATTTCATAATGAAATATTATAAATCTTTATTTTTAAATTTCCAAAGGGATATAAAGTAAGGAATTATAGCCCACATGCAAAGTAACAAAAAGGATAGAAATAATCCGAGTGAAGTACCAAAGAAATCTTTAAAAATTGCTCCAGTATAACCCATCATTGCAGACACGTCTAATTGTAATAATATTTGAATGCGTGCCAAATCTATTGGACTAAATGCAGTAATACCAACCATAGCATTTTCAATTGGATACTCTGAAAATTGAAATAATAAGAATAAAACTATTCCATCAAAAAGCAAGGCAAAATAAAGCCAAGTCATAATGGAGATACCAATTCCTTTTGCCTTATCACGCGTTATAATAGAACTTAAAAAAGCTAACGCTACAAAGACAATTGATATTAAACTTCCTACTAAAACCATCATTAAACCTATAGCAGTTGGTGCAAATATTAGTAACGGAATTCCTGCTCCTACAAAAAAAGAAATAACCATAGATGAGGAAAGTCCAATAAATAAACTCATCCAAATTTTTACTCTTTTTATGGGTTGACTCAGTAAAAGTTCAATAAATTCTGAACTATTATATAAATAAATGGTTGCAAATAGTATAGAAACTAAAGGAACTGTAAATAATATTACATTTAAAATAGTTAAAATTCCTTTGGACGAGTTATCTTCTAAACTAAAGGATCCCCAAGATAGTATGGCTAAAATTAAAGTGTATGCCAATACAATTTTGTTTTTTAGAATATCAGAAAGTATGATTTTTATAATTCTGTTCATTTTTTATTTTGCTTTAAAATTTGTGCAATGGCTTTAGAGATTTTAGTTTCATTAGTCTCTTCTAAAAGTGAAGCAATCTTTTTATGGAAATATACTTCTCCATCTTGCATAAATATTATTTCGGTAATTAAATCGTCTAATTCGCTTAATAAGTGTGAAGTAATTACTATTAATTTTCCTTTTTCCTTTTCCTTAATTATTTTTTCTTTTAAAATTTCTGAAGCTAAAGGATCTAAACCCGCTGTTGGTTCGTCTAAAATAAGTACATCTGGATTAAACAAGAAAGCTAAAGTAGCACTCACTTTTTGAGTAGTTCCACCAGAAAGCGTTCGCATTTGTTTGTCGAACATTTTTTCCAGTTCAAATGCCTGAATTAATTCTTCATCTAAAATTGCATTTGAGTTTCTAATGGTTTTAATCATTTCAATGATTTGACCTATTGTCATCGTATCTGGATAACGTCCTATTTGTGGCATATATCCTATTTTATCTCGATATTGAAATTCTTTTTTTATGGATTTTTCGTTAAACTCAATTGCTCCATTATCTGGTAAAACCATACCAAGAATAGACTTTATTAAAGTTGTTTTTCCACATCCATTTGGTCCTATAAGTGCAATACATTCCCCTTGTTTAAAAGAAAGGTTAATGTTTTTTAATACTTCTAGTTTACCAAATTTCTTGTTTATATTTTTTATTTCTATCATTATTCCAGTTTCGAGTTAAAGGTTTTAAGTTACAGGTTTTTGATTGAACTTATTGACTTTCAATTCATAATGCGTTGTGGGTTTCGTGTTGTTGAAAGTAAGATTACGATAAATCTCTTAAAATTTTAACCCCATGAATTAACAACTTTTCAACCTGGAATCATTTTCATCAGAGGCTTATTATCAATAAAATTATCAGGAGTTATACTTGGTAAAATTTTTTCTGATTTGTCTAAAAGAGTAATCATAAAACTTCGATACAACAACATGGTTGAAGGAGTATTTTCGGAGAGAACTGCAAATAAACTTAACGGATGATAAGGTACATCTCCAATTCCGTTTTTATCTAAATCATAGCCTTCGTATTTGTCCCAATAATTTTCATTAAAAGAATTGAGAACAAGACTACCATTAGTACCCATATCAAAAGTGTTTCCTACAAAATTATTTCTGGTAATTTCATTATCACCACAACTTGCTTGAACTTTCATTGCCCAACCGTTTTCTTGAAATAAGTTCTTTTCAAATTTAATTCGGTTAGAACCTTCCATGTGTACAGCAACTGTATTTTTAGTAAATTTATTTCCTAAAATATAGCTATCATTTATTTCTTTTAATAACAAAGCATAAGCGGATTGACCCCAATTTTGATCGAATAAATTGTTCATCATTTTAACTTCTTTGCTATACATTACTGCAACTCCTGCACCGTTATTTCTAAATGTGTTGGTTATATAGGAATCGTTATGCGAAAACATAAAATGCAAACCATAACGAATATTATTCTGGCTGATATTTCTCCAAATAACGGAATCAAATACAAATTCAAAATAAATACCATCTCTATGACCTTGAATATTGTTTGCAATTATTTGAATGTCATTGCTTTTCCAACAGTGAATTCCGTTTCCTAATTTTTGCTCTTCTTTACCGTAAGCTCTAATTTTATTATTTTTTATAAGACAATTTGTTCCGTTTTGAATGTATATCCCAAAAAAATTATCATCTAAAATATTATTTTCAATAGTTATAAAATTACTACTATATACTTTTATAGCCGCAGGATCTTCCATTGAAGCATAAGACGACCTGATGAATTTTAAACCTTTTATAATTATACTATCTGTTTTAATAGAAAGTATTTCATGTTTTTTTTCACCATCTAGTACTGGATAATCTTTACCTAGAAGTATAATTTTTTTATCAATTATTATATTTCCTTCTCTATAAGTTCCTTTATGTACTAGAATAGTATCGCCAGCTTTTGCTAAAGCTATTGCTTTTTTAATACTTTTTATCTCTTTTTTGGGTCCGACTTCAATAATTTGAGAATGTACTGAAATTGATAAAAAGAGTATAAGAAGTAAGTGTATTTTATTTTTCATTGAAAAATATTTTACGGATTTAGAACATCATTCCAAGTTATAGATTTTGAATCTAGTTTATTCATATAATCGGTTGCTATTTTTTCTGAAGCAAAAGCAGCTGTGTTTCCTCTCATTGGGCTTGAAATTTGTGTACCATTAATGTAATAGGCTGTTTCTGCTGGAATTAATGTGTTTTCTGTAGCATAATCATGTACGTAAAATTTTTCTGCATCAACAGTATTTTCATGTACATAATTAGACAAACAAGCAACATCATCAAATTTATAGACTCTACCTTTTTTAGTTATAATTTCAGCACCAAATCGACCATCTGAGATACTCATTTTACAAAAACTACATTGGTCTACATTTAATTTAATTGATTCTGGTTCAGTGCTTCCACAAGAAGACATAAATCCCATACTTACTAGTACTAGAGCAATCTTATTTTTTTTAAACCTTTTCAATAAGTTAAACTCTTTCACTAAAATAAAGCCTAATAATAATCCAGCTGTTATTAATATCCATCCTCCAATATCTGGAATAGAGTAGGCTCCAAAATTCAATAATTGTTTGTATCCAATAAGTGGTGGTTGATAAGCCATTCCTGGAACTATAATTGCTGCACTAGGATCTAAATTGTGTCCATATTCATAATTCCATCTATAGAAATCGACTCCTGCTAAAATTCCGAAAAGAATAAATGTAACAAACAATAGTAAGACACCTTTTCTCTTTGCCACAAATACCATTAGTAAAGACATAAAGCCAAAAAACAGCATGATATATGGAAGTATCTTAAACTCAATAAAGTCTTCTGTGTGCAATGTTTTCATCCCTATATAATGGTTTAATCCATTTATAATTTCAACATCACCTCCAATTTTGTCTGCATGTAATTTTAAAATTAGGCCTTCAGGATATTGTGGAGCTTCTAATTCTATTTGCCACATTGGAAAAGAAAGAGAGAAAATGAATAATCCGCTTATTAGTACAAGGATTATTCTTGAGAAGACTGTTATTTTAGAGGTATTCATAATTACTATATTTAAAAAGGGAACAATGAACACACTGTTCCCTTTATTTTTAAATTTATTTTATTTAGTTGCTGGAAAGTTTGTACCAACACTATAAGTAATTGGAGTTGTACTTCCTTTAGGAGAAACTCTAACATAACCTTGCATTTCTTGGTGTAGCGCACTACAAAAATCGGTACAATAGAATGGTACTGTTCCAACTTGTTCTGGAATCCATTTTAAAGTGCTTGTTTCACCTGGCATGATTAACAATTCAGCTGTTTTAGCTCCTTTTATAGAGAATCCATGAGGTACATCCCAATCTTGTTCTAAATTAGTAACATGAAAATAGACTTCATCACCAACTTTTATGCCTTCAATATTATCTGGAGCAAAATGAGATCGTGTGCTTGTCATGTAAACATGAACCGTATTACCATCACGAACTACTTTTGATTCCTTTTCACCTTTTGTAGCATAGGGATGGTTGTTTTCTTCTATTTTATAGAATTTGTATTGTCCATTATTACGAATTAAATCTGCGGGTGCTGCTTGTGCATAATGAGGTTCTCCAATGGTTGGAAAATCTAATATTAGCTGCATTTTATCTCCAGTAATATCATATAACTGTGCAGATTGTGTTAATTCTGGTCCAGTAGGTAAATATCTGTCTTTCGTAATTTTATTATAAGCTACCATATATTTACCAAAAGGTTTTTTACTATCACCACCTGGAATCATTAAGTGACCAACAGAGTAATAAGTAGGTACTCTATCTAATACTTTTAGTGTTTCAATATCCCATTTCACAATTTCAGAGGAAACAAACATTGTCGAATAGGCATTTCCTTTTCCATCAAATTCTGTATGTAAAGGCCCTAAACCTGGTTTTTGAACTTCACCATGAAGTACCGCATCATATTTAAGAACAGGAATACCATTATAGTCTCCTTCATATGTTTTTTTGTCAATAGCAGCTAACATTTTTGTATAACTAAATACAGGTATTAAAGCCGCTAGTTTTCCAGAACCTACAATGTATTCTCCAGAAGGATCAACATCACAACCATGAGGCGATTTTGGGCAAGGAATCATGTAACAAATGTCTTTTAATGCCATTGCATCCAACACTAATACATCTTCTTTAATTTCAGAAATTGCTGTATGCGTTTTTTCATCCCAATAATTATGAGCATATCTTGCTTTTTCTCTTTTGCCTTTTCCAGCCTTGATATATTCTTCTGCTTTCTTCCAGTTTACTGCCATGATAAAATCTTTATCTTTTTGCGAAGCATTAACTTCTAAAAGCGTGTTAGCTTGTTCTGAATTATAACAAGAAAAGAAGAACCAACCATGTGATTTACCTTTACCAGCATGACTTAAATCAAAATTTACAGCAGGTAAACGTAATTGAAACGCGATATCCATTTCACCTGCAGCACCTACTTTTACAAAACTGATATGTGCTTTGTAATTCTCTTTATAAGTGTTAATAGGCACATTTCCATCTTCATAATCTCCTGGTACTCCAAAACGTGTTCCAGCAACCACATACTCCGTATTTTCTGTAATGAAAGGAGAGGAGTGATTCCCTGCACTATTAGGTAACTCAATAATTTCAGCTGTTTTAAAACGTTTTAAATCTATACGGGCAATACGTGGGGTATTGTTTCCGTTAATGAATACCCAACGACCGTCTACTTCACCATTGGTTTGAGACATTTCTGGATGATGGGCATCATCCCAAGGAATAAAACCATGTGAAGTGTTTAACATTGGTTTTGTTTCTTCACTAAATCCCCAACCACTTTCTGGATCAACAGAAAATACAGGTATTACTTTTAACATTCTACCACTTGGCAATCCATAAACACTCATTTGTCCACTAAAACCACCCGAAACAAAGTTGTAAAACTCGTCATATTTACCAGGGGCAACATAGGCTTTTTGAGCAGCATCACCACTTACAGCATCGTTTGTGTTTTTTGGTTTACAAGAACCAAAGAAAGAAGCAATAAGAACAGCAATAAAACTTGTTTTTAAAAATCTATTTTTCATGTTAAAATTAGTTTTAATTTACGCCATCATTTTTACGCATATACTCAAGAATCTGTCTTGCTTCGTCATCGTTTATGGATTGATTAGGCATACGTACTAAACACAATTCTAATTGCGCTTGTAGTTCTGGATCTTTATCAATCATTGGATCCGGATTAGTAATGAAGTTTAATATCCATTCTGGTGTTCTACGTTCTGTTACACCTTTCCATCCTGGTCCTACTAAACGTTCGTCTGTCATTTTATGACATGAAGTACATTTAACTCCTGCAACATTTTCACCCGCTGCAGCTAGTTCCTTATCTAAGGAAGCACCTAAATCTACATTTTCATATTTTCCTTCCCCTCTTTTAGGATCATAAGAAGATGCATCTGTTGTTTGTTCCGTTGTTTGTTCTGTTGTTGAAGAAGGCATGAAATCTTCACCCTCTTCTTTTTTACTTTTTCCACATGAAATTGTCAAAGCAAAAACCGCTAATAATAAAGTTAGTTTAGTCATAAATTCATTTTTTAATTTATACTACAAATTTCAGGATGATTTACTTTTATATTTATGATTGTAATCATATTGAAATTCATTTTTCGCTATTAGTTTTGTGGAATTAAATTTTATAAGTTGAAAAAAATCGCATACATATTAATGGTTATAATATTGTTTAAACCTGGTTTTCCAATTTTAGATTATATTATTAATTATGATTTTATAGCAACTGAATTATGTGAAAATACGAGTACGCCAGAATTAGGATGTAATGGTAAATGTCACCTTAAAAGTGAATTGGCTAATGAAGCTAAAAAAGATACGACTGATTCCAATAAAAAAAAGTATACAACCTTATCATTAGAAATATTGTTTTTTCAAAATAGCATTCAAAATGGTTTGAGAACTATAAGACAGCTTAATAAAAAGGTATTAAATCAATATAATTGCATATACTTTCGAATAAATATTACTTCAATATTTCATCCTCCAATTTTAGTATAGACTATAAAAAACAACATTGATATTTTTATCAATCTATTGGTTATTTTATAACTGATACTAACTTCTTATGTCTAAAAATAAATTAAAATTAAAGATGAAAAATCTAAAATATGCATTGCTTTTTGTATTTGTAACTATAATTTCTTGCTCGTCTGATGATGAAAATATTACAGCGACAACTGTAACTGAATTAAGTGGTCTAAATAAAATTCAAGAAATAACAAATGATACACATGTTATTGAGTTATATAATGCCAATGGAGCATTAGAACAAGGTTATAATGCGATTTCACTTCGTATAAAAAATAAAACGACTGGATCATATGAAAAAAATGCAACCCTTAGTTGGAGTCCTGTAATGCATATGACATCGATGATGCATTCGTGTCCGAAATCAGGAATTGTTAAAACAGCTTCCAAAGAAACTCTATATAATGGATATATTGTTTTTCAAATGGCTCAGAATAGTGCTGAATATTGGGATTTAAAAATCGATTATTCGATAGATGGAATTAACTACATTGTAACTGCATTAATTGATGTACCCGCTTCTACTAAACAAAGAGTAACTTCTTTTATGGGTGCTGATGGGACACGTTATATTATTGCACTGATTGATCCAAAACTACCTAAAGTTGCTATTAATGATGCTACTTTCGGATTATTTAAAATGGAAAGCATGATGAATTTTCCAATTGTAGATGATTATACAATAAAAATAGACCCAAGAATGCCTAGTATGGGAAATCATGGTTCACCCAATAATCTCAATCTAACTCAAGGAACTGACGCATTGTATCATGGAAAATTATCGTTAACTATGACTGGTTATTGGAAAATAAATCTTCAACTTTTAAACTCTACTAATACAGTATTAAAAGGGGAAAGTGTTACTGAAACGAACCTTGCTAGTAGCCTTTATTTAGAATTAGAATTCTAAAAAATCTTTTTAATTAACAAAGGTTAGGAATTACCACTTAACCTTTTTAATTCTTCAATTTTTACTGTTTTTGACAGTAAAACAGAAACTCTTATTCTCAAAAGATGAAAAAATTATATTATTTAGTTTTACTATTATTTTGGCTAACCAACTTATTTGCCCAAGAAAAGGACACTCTTTCTTCTGTGCAATTAAAAGAGATACTCCTTATTGGGAAAAAAGCAACATTAGAACAAAAGCAATTTAAAGCATTGGCTACACTAGATGAATATTTGCAGCAAAGTGGTGCTGTGGAAATGATAAAAAGAGGTGGTTATGCTTGGGAACCCAATATTAATAACATGAGTTCAGAACGTACTGTGATAACTATAGACGGTATGAGAATATTTGGAGCTTGTACCGATAAAATGGATCCAATTACTTCCTACGTTGAGATTTCCAACCTTTCTGAAGCTGCAATTTCTTCGGGGCAGAGTGGAAGCTGTCATGGTCCAACTATTGGAGGTTCAATTGATTTAAAAAGAAGTAAAAGTGAGTTTGGAGAAAAAGGAATAAACGGTTATGTTCATTCTGGATATGAATTTAATAACCAACAAAAGATACTCGGAGCAGCATTGAATTATACAGATAATTTGTTTTTTATAGACAACAATGTTATGTTTAGAACAGCAGAAAACTATATATCTGGTAACAAAAACGAGGTACTGTTCTCACAATTTAGAAAACTAAATATTTCAAATACAATTGGCTATCAATTTAATAAAAATAAATATATTGAAACGGCTGTTATTTATGATAAAGCTACAGATGTAGGTTATCCTGCGCTACCTATGGATGTGTCTTTGGCAGAAGCTTTAATTACATCATTAAAATTTGAATATAATCCGTTAGATTCATTTATAAACAAACTAGAAACAAAAGTCTACTACAATACTATTACACATACAATGGATGATACTAAGCGTCCTAATGTGCCTATTCATATGGATATGCCGGGTTGGAGTGATACGTATGGTATGTATTTAAATTTGAATGGAAAAGTAAAAAAGAATACCTTTTCTGCCACTTTTAATTCGTTTTACAATCGTTCTAAAGCAGAAATGACAATGTACCCAAGTGATCCAAATGAAAACATAATGTTCATGCTTACTTGGCCCGATGTTGTTACTTTTTATAATGGAATTTATTTGGATAATACCTACGAGCTTAACTGTCATTCATCTCTAAAAATTTCAGGAAGTTTAGGCAATCACTTTAATGAAGTTAAAAGCACATTTGGATTAGAAAGTTTGCGAATTTTTTATCCAAACATGAATGCTGCTAAAAGCAGAATCTTAAAAAGCTTTGCTTCAAATTACAATTGGAAAAAAGAGAGGCTTGCATTTAATTTCGGATTAGCTTATGGAGAAAGAGCTCCATCAGTTTCAGAAGGATATGGCTTCTATTTGTTTAACAGTTTTGATCAATTTGATTATGTAGGAAATCCAGATTTAAAAAACGAACAATCTATTGAAGGCTCATTTGCTATTCGTTATAAGTCATCAAAACTGAAAACGTCATTATCAACTTCATATTTTCACATTTCAAATTACATTATAGGAACAACAGCTGCCACAATTTTACCTATGACAATTGGAGCAAATGGTGTGAAAATGTATAATGCTCTAGATTATGCCACTTTAATAAAATCGGTTTTTGATTATGAAATGTATCTTACAAATGATTTAAAATGGATAAATCAAATTGTATATAGTTATGGAAAGGGGAGCGATAATGAAAACCTACCATTTATAAGTCCTTTAGCCTATACGAGTAAAATGCAATTTAAGAAAAGAAAATTTAGTTCAGAGTTAGGTGTTCAAGGGAACCTGATGCATACCCATTATGCACCAAATTATGGAGAAATTAAAAAGCCTGATTATGCCATTTTGAATTTTGGATCTCATTATACTTTTACTTTTAATAGTTATAGATTCAACTTAAAAATGGGAATTGAAAATATATTAGATAGTGAGTATACTACTTTTGCAGATTGGAATACTATACCAAGAATGGGAAGAAATGTATTTGCAAATATCCTTTTCTCTTTTTGATGCTATTTTTCTATAATCGCTTTATGATGTATTTTTACTTGCTCTTCTCCGTAACCCAAATTTACCTATTACACCTTTATCTTTAAGCTTTTCTTTATGTAGTTTAATTCTATTAATTTAAAATCAAATTTACTAAAATCATTTTTAAACTCAATTTCTTCTGTATGATAAATTGTAATTACAGAATCTTCTTTACAAATAAAAATTATAGGTTCATGTAACTCTAAACCTTCAGCAAAATTATTTTTTTTAAAATTTAATATTGAAGTTTTTTCTGTTCCATTTTGACCAATAATAGAAGTGATATTTAAAATTTCAGCTCTGTTTTCTTTTTCTGAACTATAATGATTCTTAATAAATAATTTTTTATTTTCAAATGAATAATTGAATATATATTCCAAGCCAAAATTTAGCATAGATAAAAATAGTTATCTTATGGGAAACCATATTCGAGGGTATTTTTTTCTAATTCAAAGTTGAAAAGTTCAAAGCATTCAGTTTTCATTAAAATCAATAACACTATTTTGAGGCATTTCTAACTCTTAATTCCTAATTTTCACTATCACTAATCACTATTTTTTTAGGTTTGGTAGCAGTTTGGTAGCAGTTTCGTTCGGAGATTGTTGCGAAAAAGTGCCTGTTTAGTACTACTCGTCCGCAGCGCTTCCGAACAACTTCCGAACAAAACCCTTATTTAACCGCTTTTAATACATCAGTATACGTCATAACCTGTCAAATTAAGTCAAAACCAGTTACAACCGGTCAAAAAAAGGTTTTTATTAGTTTTTGGTATGCCTTTTGAGATAGTAGAATAAGGCTAATTGTTGATGGTGAATTATTAATGTTCAATAATTTTGTTTGTGGAATTTGTTGAGGGTTAAGTCCGTTGTTTGGATAACGAGTTTGAGGATGGTGTGAGGAGTTGTTAGGTGTTAATTTTTCGTATAAAATATTTTATTAACAATCTACAGGGTTATCATTCTTTAGAATAGCTTTCTGCTGATAATTTACTTCTGTAGCATTGACTTTCTCTGTATTGCACTACATAAGGCAAACTTGTATCGTTTTTTATATCAACTGTCGGTTGCAGCTCTCTTTGAGGATAGCTGCCTGTGATTTTTTTTATGATATCTGACAAAGAATCGTCTGACAAAGATTGTGTTTTTGGTGTTCCTTCCATTACAATGGTTGGACTATAGTCATTGATTATGATTCCTCCTGTTGCTCCCGAAGTACGAATCATTTGTACTTCTGTTATTATCCCATTAAACAAAATGGCGATGATGTTCTTAAAGTTGAAGGTTGTATCTCAATTTTTATGGTTTGACCAATATAGCTTTGTGATTTATCTATTGCTTGACTTACAAATTCTTTTGGTAAAGGTTGTAATAATGAAAAAGTGTGATGTGTATGCACTTTTTAATATATCACTAACTTAGAAAATCGCGTAAGATATTCGCCTCCAATTTGGATGCGTATAGTAGTGTTTATTGCTATGATGTATTTATTTGTTTTGTTGTACCTAAACTACTGATAAAAGTTTAAATATTAGCTAAAATGATATAAATAAACACTTTAAAGGGGATATTCTGTCTTCTGTTAAATGTGAATATTGATTAATAAAGGTTGCTTTTTATTCTTCTAAATGGAATGTATGGATACAAACTTAATTTTTTTTATATTTCTAGCACTACTAAAAGTATTGGGAAAGTTTTTAGTACGTCAATTTTAGCCTGAAAATGGTCTTGGGACAGCTTCTTACGGTCTTCTGATCCTACGAATGCTCTTCTGAAAGGTGAGTTTAGTCTTTTAATACCTTCTCTTTGTAGTTAACTGAGGGGAGAAAAGGAGTTTTTTGATGTTTATGTCGTTTTTTATTTAAAAGAATAATGTTATTGATTTCAATAGATTTTAGTTAATGATTTTTTAGAGGAAGAAAATAAAAAAACCTGTAAAATAAGTGTTTTACAGGTTTTTTTGTGGAGTCGGAGAGAATCGAACTCTCGTCCAAACAAGCAATCGAAGAGCTTTCTACGCGTTTAGTTTTTGTTTAAATTTTCGACAAAAAGCAAGACCAAAAACAGCCACTTTTTGCTTAGCTTTACATTTTCAAAACGGATTTAAAGCATTACCGTTTCTAGGTTTACTTTTACGGTTCACCTAAATCAAACTCCATAAACCAAGGATTTCGAGGTGAATCTAGCTTCCCAACCTGGTTGGGACTAGGCAAATCTTACTATAATTCAGATTAAGCAGCTAAAGCGTAATTATTTTCGCCGTTTAAAAGTTTAGAACCATTTATTAACGAGAATTGTTCCAGTTCTCGACGTGCTTACTTCTCAATTCCACTCGCTGTCAAAACCAGTCGACCCCAAGTTTAATTTAAAAAAATCTATAATAATAAAGATGATTTTAAAGTTACGCAAAAGTACATTGTTTTTTTTGAAAAAACAATCTTGTTTTTAGAGATTCATAAAGTTATATTTGTAACATTATTAATATAATCTTGATATAAAATTAACAAATGAAATTCGGAATTATTAAAGAACGTAAAAATCCACCAGATAGACGTGTCGTATTTTCACCAGATGAGTTGTCTAATTTTATCACTCAATTTCCAAAAGCTGAAATAATTGTTGAATCTTCTGATATTAGAGTGTTTTCTGATGATAAATATAAAGAAAAAGGTTTTAATGTTTCAGAAAATTTAGAGGATTGTGATGTATTATTAGGAGTAAAAGAAGTGCCAATAGAATCATTAATCCCAAATAAAAAATACTTTTTCTTTTCGCATACTATAAAAAAGCAGCCTTATAACAGGAAATTATTAAGAGCAGTTTTAGAAAAGAATATTGAATTATACGATCATGAAACCATTGTAGATAAAGATAATGGTAGGTTAATAGGTTTCGGTCGTTATGCGGGAATTGTAGGGGCTTATAACGGTATTAGAGCTTTTGGAATGAAATATGAATTATTTAATTTAGCAAAAGCAGAAGATTTGCCAGATCAAAAAGCTCTGATTGAACGTTTAAAAAGAAATCATTTACCTAATATAAAAATTGTATTGACAGGAAACGGGAAAGTAGCCCATGGAGCAAAGGAAATGCTTGATGCAATGAAAATTAAACAAGTAACAGTAGAGCATTACTTAACTAAAACATATACAGAACCAGTATACACTTTTATTGATGTTTTAGATTATAACAAGAGAAAAGATGGGCAAATTTTAGATAAAAAAGATTTTTATATTAATTCATCTGAATATGAATCTAATTTTGAGCGTTTTGCTGAAGTTTCAGATATGTTTATCGCTGGACATTTTTATGGAAATGATGCTCCTGTTATTTTATCAAACCAAATGCTACGATCATCAAAATGTAAATTAAAGGTTGTAGCCGATATTTCTTGTGATATTGATGGACCAATTGCATGTACTATTAAACCTAGTACAATAGCAAATCCAGTTTATGGGTATTTACCAAGTGAACATAAAGAAGTAGCTTTGACTCATCCAGCAGCTATATGGGTAATGGCAGTTGACAATCTTCCATGTGAATTACCTAAAGATGCTAGTGAAGGATTTGGAGTTATGTTCTTAAAACATGTCATTCCAGCTTTTTACAATGAAGATGCTGATGGTGTTTTGGCAAGAGCCAAAGTAACTGAGAATGGTAAATTAACACCACGATTTGCTTATTTACAAGATTTTGTAGACGATAAAGAATAATTTCTTTTATAAATTAAATATAAAATCCTGATTACGTTGTAGTAATCAGGATTTTTTTAATTCCAAAGGGTACCATCTAAACCTAAAACTGTTCCAATCCAAAGAAAGAAGAAGAGTACCAAAACACTACTTAAAAATATAAGTAAATTCAAAAGTCTGGATTGGGTCTTCTTAGTATTTATAAAATAGAAGCACACACCGCCAATAGAAGTAATAAAGGGTGTAATAAGTAAAGGTTTTATGTACCAATATTTGCCCCATTCAGGATTTGGATTTGGTACTGTAAAAACTAATATTGAAATTAAAACTAATGCTAAAACTGCTCCAGCGATAGCAAATTTTAAGGCATTCGAAAAATGTAGTGTATTCATATGATTTGTTTTTAATTAGTATTCCAATCTATTTTTCTTGAGAAATACATAACTGCTCCAAGAATAAAGAATAAGCCAATACTTCCTACTAGTAGAGCATAATTTTCTAATTGAATTATTACAAATATGAAACTATACAAAATTAAAAGAGATATGCTAATGAAGAATGGAAATTTTTTCTCTTTTAAAACAGAAAAAGAATAGAGTAGAAGCATGATAATAACAGCACTTGAAGCTATAATATAAGCTATTGTGAAACTAGAATGTTCTGTGATAGAGATTAATAAAGTATAAAACATGATTAAAGCCAAACCTATCATAGTGTATTGGAAAATATGAATACTTTTTTTGCTAATAGTTTGAATTAAAAAGAAAATAAGAAAAGTTAGCCCAATAACTAAAAAGCCATACTTTGAAGCACGTTCATTTTGTTGATATTCATCTACTGGCTCAATCAACTTAACACCATAAGAATACCCTTTTAAATTAGGAATTTTTTCAGTGTATTGTTGAGAAAATGGTCTGTTAATGTGCAATATTTTCCAATCAGCATGAAAATTTTTAGTTGTCACTTTCTTAGTTGTGTCGCTTGCAGCAAAATTACCAATGAAACTAGGTGAATCCCAATTTGCATCGATTGATGTAGTTGTCGTTTTTCCCACAGGAATAAACTGTAAACTATTACTTCCATTATAATTCATTTCAAATGAAAAAGTAAGTTTTTCATTTGATTTATAAACAAACGAATTTGTTTCTAATGTACCAAAATAATTGTCTTCGTCACTTTTTGACTCTAAACTATAATCATTTGTATTAATATTTATTTTTAAATCACTTTTAATGCTTTTTAGGTTAGTGGTTTTAATTAATATAGTTGCTTTGTCCCAAAGAACATCTTCTTCATTAACCGAAATTTTATCAAATGAAACATCTTGAAAAGTACCATTAAACTTTATATTAGCCTTAAAAACAATAGGATTATATAAGCTTCTTTTTAATTGATCGACTTTTTCAATATTCGTTTTATTATTTAATTCGCTAGGAAAGAAATAGGCATATTCTAAATGTGCTTGTTTTTGAATAGTTGTCACTTTTGTTTTATCATCTACAACCGCAGTTTCAGAATATGTTTTGTATGGAACTTTAAGAATAGGACCATAGAATAGAATATCGTTTCCCCATAATTGAGTAATTTCTTTCGTTACCTCATTTTTTCGTTGAGAACGCTCTCGAATAAGACTTTGAACTAAATTTAACGGAATTAATAAAAATAAAGAAAGTATTCCTACCATTATCATTTTGGCAGTATTACTTTGAAAAAAAGAGAATTTTGAAACAGAGTTCGGATTTTGTGATGGTGTTTGATTTTCCATGATTATTGTTTTTAAAAGTTAAATAATTGATTCGTAAACGATTTGAATACTGA
Organism: Flavobacterium sediminilitoris; assembly: GCF_023008245.1. Taxonomy (NCBI): domain Bacteria; kingdom Pseudomonadati; phylum Bacteroidota; class Flavobacteriia; order Flavobacteriales; family Flavobacteriaceae; genus Flavobacterium; species Flavobacterium sediminilitoris. Next base: position 3,415,700 of record NZ_CP090145.1, on the reverse strand, counting down.
ATACAGATAAAAAAGAGCTATTGGAATATTGATTAAGAGTAATAAAATGTGTTTTAATAGAAAAAGTTGCATTGTTTTATAAACTATTAAATCATAAACTAAATTTACAAATAGAATGAAATTGAAAAAGAGTGCAGCTATTACATAGTAAAACCCTATAACTATAAAAGTTTCATGCTTTGTAATTTTAAACAATGCTAGAATAAGAGTTCCAATGCTAAAAGAAAGAATGAATACTATTTTAGCTAAATTTCCATCTGAAATTACTTTTTGATTATAGTCTTCCATTGTAAGTATCTTGAATTAAGAAGGTAATATAAATAAGACTTCCAAACAGAGCCGAAAAGAATAATGCTTCAGATGTGAATAACGTTTGAAAAGCTTCTAGAATAAGAGAAAAAGGATTGGTAAGAATGTGCCAACTGTTAAATCGTAGAAATCTACCTAGGTAAACTCCAAAACCACTTAAAAAACAAATAGTAGGTATTATAATGAGCAATGTTTTTTTAGAATAAAAGAGCGAAAAATAATTTTTAAACTCTTTTAATGAAAGTAAGCCAAATAAAAAACCAAGAACAGCAAAAGAAAAAAGTAAAACCAAATCAAACCAAAATAATTCAGGTTTTCCTTTTTTTAAATGAACAAAATCGGTTAAAATGTAAAAAGAATTAGGTAAAAATAATAACCAAGATGTAAATAATATAAACCTAGTTTTTACATTTTCTAATATTTGAATTTTTTGTTTGGCAAATTGTAAAATCAAATAAGGAATTGCAGCTAAAAATAAATTCCAAATTAAGAAAAAATAGAATATAGACTGCGTAATTTTTGCTCTAAAAAGAAGTAAGATAGCGCAATATAGAGAAAGAAAAAGTAAAAATAAGTTTTGTTTTTTATTAGTAGAATAGATGTTAGATAACGTTTTCATTTTATATAATATTAAAAGATTCTCGAATAGTATTAACAGGAATAGAAAGCATTTTTTGGAAATCTAAATGATAAAATTGATGTGCCTTTTTACCTTTATCATATTGATTTAAGAAATAATGACTTTGTCTAGGATAGAAAAGAAAACCAGTTGTAATAACCATAAATAAATACAAACTTCTTTTACCATTACCTAATAAATAGTATTGCATACCAATTTCATCTACTACAGAAATTCCTGTGTTCGTTAATACATGAATCACATCGTGATCTTCCAATTTTTCCTGAATTTCAAAATTGTAACGCATTAAGAAATGGCCTAATTGAAAACCTAATGTTTGTTTAGGTAACGCAATTAGTTCTTCACGAGTTGTTTTCCAAGGGTCATTTTTTTTAAACCATTTTTGATATGGTTTTTTACTGATTTCGTACATTTTTTCGATTATTTTATCTTTCATAATTAATGTAAAGTACTTTGAATTTCAAAGTTGTTGAATAAAAAAATAGTCTTAACTGTTTGATATTAATTTTTCAAGTGCTTCAATATGCTCTTGAAAAGCTTTTTTTCCTTCTTTTGTGGCAATATATTTTGTGTTTGGTTTTCTACCAATAAATTGTTTTTCAACTGTAATATAGTTTTCATTTTCTAATGCTTTAGCATGACTCGCTAAATTACCATCGGTTACGCCTAATAATTCTTTTAAAGTTGAAAAATCAGCGTTTTCATTTACCATTAAAACCGACATGATTCCTAAACGAATTCGGTGATCAAAGGCTTTATTAATATTTTGAATGATGTTTTTCACTACTTTATATTTAATTATTTTATTTCAATTTTTGGACCAAGAAATTTTGGTTTTACTTTAAAAAGTATATCAAGAAATACTTTAGTTCGAGCAAAATATTCTCTAATTTTTACTTTTATTCCATATCGTTTCGAGACATCTTTTGCATTATAAGCAATTGCATTAATTCCGTTTTTGTTAGCCAAATAAAGTGCTCTCTCATTATGAAATTGCTGCGAAATTATAGTAAATTGATCTAATCCAAAAATAAGTTTTGCTCTTAATATCGAATCTAAGGTTCTAAAACCGGCATAATCTAAAAATATCTTATTAGCAGGAACTCCTTCGCTTATTAATTCATTCTTAAAATCAGTTGGTTCATCATATTTTTCATTTCCATTATCTCCACTAATTAATATAAAATCAATTTTATTGTTTTTGTATAATTCAACAGTAGCATCAATTCGATATTTAAAATATAAATTTAAAGCACCACTTTTTAAATATTTACTTGTTCCTAGTACTAATCCAACTTTGTTTTTTTGTATTGAATTAATAGTTGAATACGTTTTATTTTTTGCATTCTTTTGAATAGTGTAATTGGAAATACTAATTACAATTAATAACAGAACAAATAGTGATAAAAGAGATTTTTTGTATTTTTTAATGGTGATGAGGTATTTCATTTTAGTAATTATCAAATACTGTTATTAATAAATTAGAATCATATAATTGAGATGGAGCAATAACAATTTCATTATAAGGTATTTTTGTTCCATAACGCTGTTTCAGAATAGTTTGTACTACTGGGTGTTTTAAATTAAAATCACTTAGTTTTTTAGTTTTACACAATTCAATATTTGCTCCTTCTTTATATATTTTCCAAACTAATTCTGAACAATATATCTTTTCATCTGACCATTCAAAATACAAATCATAATCTTTATCATTTAATGTTTTTCCGTATGATTTCATTTTTTTTAAAATAGATTCGGTAAGTATTTTATCAGCATTTTCTAATCGTTTTACTACATATCTATTGTTTTTTCCATTGTTAATCCATTCATTCAAAAGAGTCATTTTAACAGGTTGAACAGCTTCATAAACGTATGTTTTCCCATTTTCAATAAAAATAATTCCGCAATGAGAAAATTTTGAATTAGTCGCTATTTTTACAGCTTCACATTGTTCAGATTCTGACGTTTGAAAAATAATATCTCCATTTATATAAGTATTCTGACTCTTTTTGTTTATTATCTCAAAAGCAGTTTCAACTTCATTAGATAATTTTTTTAGACTAATTATAGCACCAATTATAAAGAAACCAATAAGTATAAAAGTTATTTTTTTTAATGTTTTCATTCTATTTTCTATCGTATTTAAAATGCATAATACTTCCATACAGAATGTGACAAAAGCCAAAGCCAATTACCCAAAAATACAAGCCATAACCTGAAAATTCCACCGCAATTAAGCCAAGAATAATTTGAGTAATACCTAAGTAGCGAACATCTCTTAGAGTATATTTACTAGCATTTAAACAAGCTAATCCATAAAATAATAATGTTACAGGAGCAATTAATCCGTAATGTTTATTTTTTAATAATAATAAAGCAAATATTCCACCAGTTAGTAAAGGAAGAGCAAAATTAATTAAAACTCGTTTTGAAGCAGGATTCCAAACTTTTTCACCTAGTTTTTTTGCTTTTTTTGCAGTTAAAATATAAGCAGTACTTAATGACAAAACCAATACAATAAAAGCGGTTAAAAGAATTAATTTAAAAGTTTTACTTTCCAAAGTAATATAACGACCATAATGAGTGTTAATAAGATAATTTACATAAGCAGCACCAATTAAGGCATAGACTCCTGCTAAAATACCAGATAAACCACTTAAAGAAATGAATTGAGTAGATTTACTCATCATTTCTTTAATATCTTGTATGTCTTTTAAATATTTACTTGCTTCCATTTTAAAGTACTTTGAAATACAAAGTAAAGTAATATTTGTAAAAAAACAAATTTTATTTCTAATTTGTTAAATATGTTAGATTTTGAATTTAATATGAAATAATTATAATATTTTTAACCTAAATACTAGTAATCCATTAAAGAATTAAAATGAAGAAGATAACCTTTTTATTATTGCTTTGTAATTTAGCAATATACGGACAATCTGAAGATGAAGTAATGTTGAAAAATATTTACGAATCAACTTTAACAAACTCTAAGTGTTATGATTGGTTAGATTATTTATCAAATACCATTGGTTCAAGGTTATCAGGTTCAAAATCTGCTGATGAAGCTGTAAACTATACAAAATTAGAATTAGAAAAATTAGGATTAGATCGTGTTTATCTACAAGAAGTTATAGTTCCTAAATGGGTTAGAGGAGAAAAAGAACGAGCTTATATAGAAAATAAAGGTAAAAAAATAAATGTTCCTATTTGTGCATTAGGAAGTTCTATAGCAACACCAAAAAAAGGATTAAAAGCTTCGGTTATAGAGGTAAGAGGTATTGAAGAAATGAATGAACTAGGTTCTGAAAAAGTGAAAGGGAAAATAGTGTTTTTTAATAGACCTATGACACCTATTCATATTGAAACTTTTAAAGCTTATGGTGGATGTGTAGATCAACGTTCTTCTGGAGCAAGGGAAGCAGCAAAGTTAGGAGCTGTAGGCGTTATTGTAAGATCCATGACTTTGCGTATAGATGATTATCCGCATACAGGAAATACAAATTATGGAGATTTGCCTAAAGATATGTATATTCCGGCAGCAGCAATAAGTACAAATGGAGCTAATTTATTAAGTGATTTATTAAAAGAAAACCAAAACCTACAGTTTTATTTTAAACAATCTTGTGAAACTCACGAAGACGTATTGTCTTATAATGTGGTTGGAGAAATAAAAGGATCTGTAAATCCAGATAAAATAATGGTTGTAGGAGGACATTTAGATTCTTGGGATTTAGGAGACGGATCTCATGATGATGGTGCTGGTTGTGTGCAAAGTATGGAAGCTTTATTCACTTTTAAAAAATTAGGATATAAACCAAAGAATACAATTCGTGTGGTGTTGTTTATGAATGAAGAAAATGGAAATAGAGGAGGACTTAAATATGAAGAATTATCGAATAAGAACAATGAAAACCATATTTTTGCATTAGAAAGTGATGCAGGAGGATTTACTCCTAGAGGATTTTCAATTGATGCAAATGAAGCCGATTTTGAAAAAATAACGAAATGGAAATATTTATTTGAACCTTATTTGGTACACCGTTTTGTTATAGGTCATGCAGGAGTTGATATTGGGCCTTTAAAATCAAAACATATCATTAAGGCAGGATTAAAACCTGATTCACAACGTTATTTTGATCATCATCATGCTGCTACAGATACTTTTGATGCTATTAATAAAAGAGAATTAGAACTAGGAGCTGCTACAATGACTTCATTGCTTTACTTGGTAGATAAATATGGTATTGATTAACGAAGTTTTAAATTTAAAGAATGAAAATATTTTTAGGTTATCTTATTAGAGTTATAAGTGTATTTCTATTTTTAATGCTGATTTTGAGTGTGATTAATAGTTTATTTTATGAAAGACATGAAGAAAACGGTTTAGCTTATTTCATAGGATATTATTTAGGTGTATTTCTAGTTTTTCTTTTCTTTTTTTGGTTGGTTTATAAATTTTATAAATTTGGAAGTACATTAATTTCAAGGTCAAAAAATAAAAGTAAAATTACAGAAATAGGAACAGAATAAATATGAAACCAGCAGAAGCTTATATATTTAAACAACCTGATTTATATAAAGAAATTTTATTTCACATTATTGCAGTAATAGAACAAGAACTACCAGAGATAGAATTATTTTTCAAATGGGGAATTCCTTATTTCTATTATAACAAGAAACCATTTTGTTATTTAGCGCCAAATCATAAAAGAAAATTTGTAGATGTAGGTTTTGCTAAAGGATTCCAATTAAAAGAAAATCAAGAATTTTTAGTTGATGAAAATAGAAACACAGTAAAATCATTACGGTATTTTAAATTAGAAGAAATTGATAATACTATTTTAATATCAGTGTTAAAAGAAGCTAAATTACTTTATGTTTAAAAATAGAAAAGCACTCTTATAGAGTGCTTTTTGCTTAATATTTTGGAAAGGTTTAAATTCTAAATATTCCACCAATAGTGAATACACTTTGTAAAAACCAAAAATCTTGTGAAGCACTATCTGCTTTATCTTTGGTAGTTCTTATGTTATTCATATTAATATAACCACCTTTTACCTCAGTTTGAATAAAGAAATGTTTAAAAAACGTAAAATTCAATCCTGCTTTTGCAGATAAGCCATAACCAGATATATGAAATTCATCATATCGATCTTTTCCAAGTAAGGTTGTATTTGTTTTTGGAAAAATGAAACCACCACCTAAACCTTCAGTAACATTAACTTGAAATTTATCAGTATTAGGTAATCCAAACCAACTTGAAATGTCGTCTACTCTAGAAAACTCAGTATTTACATAGTTTAATCCATCAGTATGTTCAAACAAAAGAAAATCCTCAGTTAGTGTTAATTGATCATTAATAGGGTTTTCATAATAGTCTCCAGGATTAGGATAATAGCCAGAATAATTGACTCTTCTGTCATTATACATTACATATTTCATGTGATCAAATCCAATAGAAATATTGTAATGGTCAGAAATGAAATATCCTATTCTAAAATTAGTTTGAGGAATAGTCATTCTCGCTGGATTGATATAATCCATGTGCCATCCTTTAGGCTTATCATGTGCTTGAACATCATATAAAGTGAAATCATAATCTGCACCTTTAAAATGAATATCCGATTTAGAGAAAGTTTCTCTATTTCCACCCCAATAGATATAGATTTTCCCTTTATTATGCGCTGTGTATTTTTCAGGTTTTTCAACTGTTTCTTGTGAAAAGGCGTACTGTGAAAAAACACAAAAAGTTAGTACAACCATTAAAAATGATTGTTTTTTCATTAGTAATAAAATGATTGAGAATTAAAATTGGTTAATAGTTTGTCTAATGGCAACAAGTTTTTTCATTAAGCTTTCAAAGTAGTCTAAATGTAGCATATTTGCACCATCACTTTTAGCATTTGCTGGATCAAAATGAGTTTCAATAAAAATACCATCAACACCAACAGCAATTCCTGCTTTTGCAATAGTTTCTATCATATCTGGTCGACCACCTGTAACTCCAATAGTTTGATTAGGCTGTTGTAATGAATGAGTAACATCTAATACAGTAGAAGCATATTGTTTCATAGTAGGAATCCCTCTAAAATCCACAATCATGTCTTGATAGCCAAACATAGTTCCTCTATCGGTTACCATTACATTTTCATTTTTGCAATCTAAAACTTTTTGTACTGCATGTTTCATGCTTTCAGGACTCATAAATTGTCCTTTCTTTAAGTTTACAGTTTTGCCAGTTGCAGCCGCTGCCATAACTAAATCAGTTTGACGTACTAAAAAAGCAGGAATCTGTAAGATATCTACATATTCTGCTGCCATTGCTGCATCTTCATTAGTATGAATGTCTGTTACCGTTGGAACACCAAACTCTTTTGAAACTTTTTCTAATATTTTTAACGCTTTCTCGTCTCCAATACCTGTAAAACTATCAATTCGAGAACGATTAGCTTTCTTAAAAGAACCTTTAAATACGTATGGAATTTCTAATTGGTCTGTTATTGTAACAATTTTTTCTGCGATTCGCATAGCCATTTCTTCACCTTCTATGGCGCAAGGACCGGCTAAAAGGAAAAAATTACCACTTTTTGTATGTTTTATTTGAGGAATATTTTCTAAATTCATTATGTATTGATTTTGAAGTGCAAAGATAAAAATAAAAACCTTCTAAACTTAGGTTTAGAAGGTCACTTATGTTACTTTAAGAATAAATTAATTATATATTACTGTTTTTGTTTAATAGTAAAGCCTTTAGGACATACTATTTTACCTTTTTCATATATATTAAAATAAAGTATTACTTTTTTATCACTTCCTTCAAATTGAACTTCGTATATAGATAATGTTCCAGCTCCTATATTGTTTGTGTCAGTAGGAAATGGACAACATGTATCTGTTTTTGAATAATTTATTTTTTCCCCATTCGGTCCTTCAAGTCTATTAAAATAATATTTTATATTTAGCTCTTCAAGTCTGTCAGAAAGAGGGCCAATATTAATAGGATAATCTGCGTCATAGCCATATTGAGAGTCTAAAGCATATTCAGTAATTTCAAAAGCACCATTAGATATTTTTGGTTTTATAGCTGTATTATCAACATTTTTAATCGTAGATTTAGTACTAATGCACGACGAGAAAAGAATGGTTAATGTAAAGATTAAAAAGATTCTCATAAATTAATTTTTTTTAGTTCTAATAAAATAGCTAATAGTAGCAGAAATGACAACTCCAAAAGATAATTTTTCAAAGACACTGTTTGAAATAGCAGTGTTTATATTAAAATGTGCTTTTGCTTTTTCTAAAGTAAAAGTATCTGAAATGGAAGCATTAATTGCATTATCAAAAAAATCAGGAGAAATAAAATTATGTGTTATATATAAAACGGCAGGATTTAAAACTGTAATTAAAACAGAAAGAATAATTCCAGAAATACTTCCTTGTTTCCAATCAATTTCATTTTTATAATAATTTCTTTTTTTATCAATTAGTGCCAATGTAAATAAGAATACGCTAACAGGTGTAAATAATAGATTGTAAACAGGTTGATAAAGAATACTTTCATTATGCCAACCTAATAGTTTTTCAATATACATCCAAATTATATATACTAAACTATAAATAATAGTCCATTTAATTTCGATTTCAAACTTTTTCATTAATTTAAATTTTGTTCAAATTTATGTAACCCAAGTTACATATAAAAATAAATGAATAGCTACTTTTGTGTAAAAATATTGAGTATGGAATTTTTATATGGAACATGGCATTGGGCAATCTCTGGTTTTTTAATCGGATTAATGATGCTTGTATTAATTTATTTTGGAAAATCATTTGGGATGTCATCTAATTTGCGAACCTTATGTACAATAGCAGGAGCAGGTAAACATTCTGATTTTTTTAAATTTGATTGGCGCGAACAAAAATGGAATTTAGCAGTAGTTCTTGGTGCTATTCTAGGAGGATTTGTTGCGTATCATTTTTTAAGTAATGGAACAGGAGTGGAATTAAATCCAAAAACAATTGAACAATTAGTAACAATGAATATTGATGCTCCAAATGGGAAGTTAGTTCCTGACGCTATTTTTGGAATGGACATTTTACAAACACCAAAAGGATTTTTAATACTTCTATTAGGTGGAATTTTAATAGGATTTGGGACACGTTATGCAGGAGGTTGTACATCAGGTCATGCTATTTCAGGGTTAAGTAATTTGCAATTACCATCGTTAATTGCGGTAATAGGCTTTTTTATAGGAGGATTAGTTATGGCACATATTATTTTACCTTTAATTTTTTAAGTATGAAATTTTTAAAATTTATATTAGCTGGTTTTATTTTCGGAATTGTTTTAACTAAAGCAGAAGCAGTTTCGTGGTATCGTATATATGAAATGTTTATGTTTCAATCCTTTCACATGTATGGTGTTATTATGGTCGCTATTACAACAGGAGTTGTTGGAATACAGATAATCAAAAGAAATAAGATAAAAGATTTTAAAGGACTACCTATTGAAATCGTTCCAAAGGAAAAAGGATTTGTTCGTTATATAGTAGGAGGAATTCTTTTTGGATTAGGTTGGGGACTTGTTGGATGTTGTCCAGGACCTATTTTTATCCTATTAGGAGCAGGAATATATGGTGTAGCAGTAGTCTTTATAGGAGCTTTGTTAGGAACATATTTCTATGGTCTTTTAAAAAATAAATTACCTCATTAGAAGGAAAACTTCATTAATAATAAAACGTCTTCTTTTGAAGACGTTTTTTTTTTGAGTATAGAAAAAAACACAAGTTAAAAGACCTTTGAAAGGTATTCAATATACTTACAAAGAGAGATTGCGATTTTTTATTTCTCAACCTTGTTCTTGTAAGCATCCCATAAGAGATTCCACAAACAAAACCATCAACACCTATAAAATAAAATTCAAACTTATTTGTATTATGTTGATAAATTTATAAAAACAAATTTTAATTTGTGATTAATAATTAGCCATTATGACTAGAAAAATATAAAATATAAATTTGTTTGTATTGTATTAATATGTTTGAAAAACTATATTCAATCTTGATTAATAATTAATAACCATTTATCATTAACAATCACCCCTTAACAAGTCATTGTTTCATAAAGATGGCATAGTTTTTATGGTTTCATTTTATATTGAGTAAGGTTTCGTTCGCAAAGCACCCCATTTTTTAATAAAAATTACAAATTGAAGCAAAACTAAGGGTACCACAACCCCGAACAAAACCCGAACAAAGCCCGAACAAGATTAAAAGGAAAAATAAAACAATAAAATATAGTACTATGGCAATAATAGAAGTAGAGGGAAACTACCCAAAAAGAATAGGAAACTATGTTATTTATAAGTCTAGAGGGCAAATGATTATTAGATCAATTAGCGGTTTTACAACCAAAGACTTAAAAAGCGCAAAGAAATATAAAAAATGCAGAGAAAATGCCACCGAGTTTGGAAAAGTATCATCTTTGTGTAAAGTAATTAGAATGCATTTAATAGGCATTTTACCAAAACAGAATAACCTAGCAGTAGTAAATAGCTTAACGAAGAAAATGCGTGCTGTAATGACGTGCGATACAACATCTGAAAGAGGAAAGCGCACGTTAGCAATAGCCCTACAAACTATTGAAGCTAAAAAAATGCTAGAAGGCTACCATTTTAACCCAGATAAGGCTATAGATTTAAATTATTCTATTAGCGATTGTTTAGAAGTTGCCACAAATTATTTAAGCTATCCCAAAAAAGCCAGTTATTTAGGAGCTAGAGTACATTGTTTCACTTTCAATTTTTCTACGCAAGAGGCACAATTAACAAGTAGTGCTATCTGTTTTTATAGTAAAAAACAATTACCCGATTATTTACACTTACCCTTATTAGAACCGCCCACAAACAGTACAGGGATTGTATTTACGATTCTTGAATTGGGCTTCTTTAATTATACAGGAGGTGCTTTTGTTCCGGTAATAGACGATAAGAGCAAAGTGGTTAAGATTGTGGATGTAGCCTAAAAAAAGGAGTAGTTTAACATAAAAATTGGTAATTATGCAAGAATAACTTTTTGATAATATGTATTTTTGAATTTGACTTTAATTATTTTGGAGTTAGTAAGTCAATGAAAAATTAATTAATTATTCATCTAAAAATAAATGAAAAACGTTATATTTAGTATTCTTTTTTTATGCATATGTTGTGTTGTTGTGGGGCAACAAAGAATAAGTGGAGTAGTAGTAGCTACAGACAATAATCAACCTTTAGCTTTTGTTAATATAATAATTAATAACGACCCTAAATGGGGTACGGTTAGTGATATTGATGGGAAATTCGAATTGGAACTGAAAGAAAATATTTCGGTACTTTCTTTTTCCTATGTGGGCTATGAGAAAAAAGAATTGGCCTATTCTGGAGAGACAAGTATTGTGGTAGCTTTAAATGCTTCTAAGGTTGCTTTAAATGAAGTGACTGTTTATGCAGCAGAGAATCCAGCCAATAGAATTATTAAAGAAGTGATTAAGAATAAAGACAAGAATAATCCAGAAAAACTAGCTTCGTTTACCTATAGATCTTATAATAAGACTGTATTCGATTTTAAAGAATCAACAACAAAAGAAAACGATACTAATTCTATTTCTACATTTTTAAAAGGAGGTCACGTTTTTTTGATGGAATCGGTTAGCGATCGTAAATTTTTATTTCCCAATACTAGTGAAGAGGTCGTAATTGCAACCCGTGTTTCTGGGTTTAAGCATCCTAACTTCGCTTCATTGGCATCCGATTTGCAACCGTTTTCATTTTATAATGATAATATTACACTTTTTGATATTCATTATCTGAACCCTATAGCGAATGGAAGTCTTAAAAAGTATAATTTTCGACTGGAAGAAGAGTATTACAGCGGAGTAGATACTGTTTATGTAATTAGTTATCAACCTAAAAAAAACAAAAATATAGAAGGTCTAAAAGGGGTTATGCATATTAATTCCAACGGCTATGCTGTACAAAATGTTACTGCAACTCCTTTTGAGAAAGGAAAAATAGATTTAACAATACAACAAAAGTATCAATTTCTCAACAATCATTGGTTTCCTGAGCAATTGAATTATGTTTTAGAAACAACGAGTGCAGAAGAAAAATCGATTGGTATTATTGCAAATGGTAGAAGTTATATTAATCAAGTTGTTTTAGAGCCAGAATTGAAGAAAAAAACGTTTGGTATTGAAAAAGTAAGAATGGCAGATGGTGCAGCCTACAAAGACAGTCTTTTTTGGAATGCTAATCGACGTGAAACATTGAACCTTAAAGAGAAAATTACATTTAAAGTAATGGACAGTTTGGGTGAAGCGTTTAAATTTGATAACTTATTGCATTTAGGGCAAAAATTAGCCGATGGAAAAATACCTTTAGGAAAAATAGATTTAGACTTAAGCAAAACCTTGAAATACAATAGGCACGAAGGTTTCCGATTGGGAACAGGGATTATTACTAGCGATTTGTTTTCTAAAAAAATAAAGTTAGGTGCTTTTGTTGGCTATGGGTTAAGAGATCATGAATGGAAATATGGAGGCTTTTCAGAATATGAGTTTTCAAAGAGAAACGATATTCGATTGGGGGTTGCTTATGAGACCGAATTGAATGAAATTGGTGCCTACGGATTGAAAAGTAGCCAACAAAAAGGTTTAGTTTTAAGAAATTATTTGGCTTTGTATATGGATCAAATTAAAAACTATTCTACCTATTTTACTTTTCGTATGTTGAGGTATACTACTTGGAAAGTAAAAGGCGATTTTTATACTGTGAATCCACAATATAATGTTGGTTTTCTAGATGAAAATGAAACAGAACAAAATTATAAAAATGCTCAAGTATCTGTTTTAATGCGTTGGGCTCCTAATGAGAAAATCATACAGTCCTTTAATAGAAGAGTAGCTATTGCCAGCAGTGCTCCTGTTTTTTCATTCTATTTTGCCAATGGTTTTAAAGGTTTTCAAGAAAGTGCTTTGTCCTATCAAAAATTTGAAGCTAGTGTAGAGCAAACTTTTTTTACTAAGAACTTCGGAAACACGCATTACCGATTTGAAGCAGGTAGTATTACTAAAGATGTTCCTTTAGGATTACTCTTTACAGGTGAAGGAAGCTATGTAGAAAAATATCCTTATTTTATTAAAGATGCGTTTCAAACCATGCGTTTGTATGAGTTTGTTTCCGATCAGTATGCGCATTTATTTTTACACCACAATTTTGGTTCTCTATTATTCAAAGTAAAACAGTTTCAACCAAGCATTAGTCTTCATCACAACATGGGTTGGGGTAATTTGAGCGGAACGAATCAACATCTTCAATTGCCTTTTACTACTAAAGAAAAGCTTTTCGTAGAATCGGGATTACAAATAGATACTATTTTAAAAATGAATTATTTAGATATTGGATATCTTGGTTTTGGAGGTAGTGCTTTCTATCGTTATGGTGCGTATGGATTTCCCGAATTTAAAGATAATATAGCATTAAAACTAAGCCTAACGTTTACAATTAAATAGAAAGAGACTAATTGTTGAAGGTTTAAGTTTGTTTTTAAAACGCTGTAAATCTGCATGTTTATTTAATCGTAAACCAAATCCACAATCCTGTCATGCTGTAGGCATCCCATTTGCTGTTTAACATTGCAGAGCTTCTAATGTGCCCCTTTACAGGGAGACAATTCTGTGCGTAAACCTTGCCACAATCATTAACCACAATCTTGTCATGCTGTAAGCATCCCATTTGCTGTTTAACATTGCGGAGCTTCTAATGCGACCCTTTACAGGGAGACAATTCTGTGCGTAATCATTTACCTCAATCTTGTCCTGCTGTAAGCATCCCATTTGCTGCTCAACATTGCGGAGTTTCTAATGTGACCCTTTACAGGGAGACAATTTTGTGCGTAAACCTCATGTAATCATTAACCACAATCTTGTCATGCTGTAAGCATCCCATTTGCTGTTCAATATTATAGATCTTCTAATGAGACCCTTTCAGGGAGACAATTCTGTGCGTAGACCTTGCCACAATCATTAATCACAATCATTTAAAAAAACAGGTATTTCTACCTGCAAAACATCCTTGGTATTGCCTTATGTTTGAAAACAATAATTTCTTACAAATAAAGAAAAAGTAAACTCTTTTTTGTTTAAATTTGAGAAAGAGAACCCTTATAACTTATTTATTTTCAAGGTTACGGGAAACCGTAAAATAGTGTGAGACGTTTTTGGGATATTTGGGATAATACAATTTTTTACAAATAAGAAATGAAAATAGAATCAATACACATTAGCAATTTCAGATTATTAAAAGACTTTAAGTTAGATTTAGAAGACACTTTATCACTAGTATTAGGGAAAAACAATACAGGAAAGACTTCTATCCTCACTTGCTTAGAAAAATTTATCAATAGTGATAGTGATAAAAATAAAATTAAAGCTGAAGATTTTAATTTAGATTATAAGAAAGAAATTGAAAAACTAATTACTAATCCTAAACAAATTGAAAATAAAGAAGAATACGATAAAACCCTCTATGGTATTAAGTTAAGATTAGTTATATCTTATGATGAAAAAGATAACACGAGTAATATATTTGATTTAATGATGGATTTAGAACCTAATCATAATAAAATTGTTTTAGGTTATGAATATTCCTTGCATTTCAATGATTATGAAGAAATGAGAAAGGAATATAAATTATTCCTAACTAAAGAAAAATCAAAACAAACTGAAAAATCTAAGTTAGAGCCAAGTAAAACTTATACTCCGAAAACATTTGAATACTTTTTCAAAACCAATCAAGATAAATATTTTAAAAGAAGATGGAAAAGTATCGATTATGATTATGAGCAAAATTTAATCATTGAATCAAATTTTAATGATTTAGAAAAAAGTAAGCTAAAAAACAACTTGAAAGATATTATCAATTTCAAGTATATCGATGCTAAAAGAGGGGTAACGAATAAGGACAACAATAAAACCTTATCTACACAAACATCAGAAATATATGAAAGAAGTGAAAAAAATGATGCGGATGAAGAGAAAATTCAAGAGTTCAATGCAGCAATTGAAGAAACGGATGAAAAATTAGGTAAAGTTTATGAAGGTTTATTTAGTGAAACTATTGATACTGTAAAAGAGTTTGGAGGCATTAAAAAGGATGAATCAGTAATCAAGATAATTTCGACATTACAGCATAAGGAATTATTAAAAGGTAATACAACGGTTGTATATAATCATAATGAGACCGATTTCCCTGAACAGTATAATGGTTTAGGATATATGAATCTTATTAGTATGATTTTTCAAATCAAAATTTTAGTTTCTGAGTTTGCAAGAAAAAAAGATGAAAATCCAGCGAGTATCAATTTATTATTAATTGAAGAACCAGAAGCGCATACACATCCACAAATGCAATATGTTTTTATTCAAAACATTACAAATCTTTTAAATAAAGGCATAATAAAAAAAGATAAGGATGGTAATTCTCTAAAACCACAACCTTTTCAATATATCATTAGCACTCACTCTTCACACATTGTGGCGAATTGCCAAGATTTTAATGCAATTAAGTATCTAAAAAATGAATTTGTAAATGATATAAAAGCAAAGAATTTAAAAGATTTAGAAAAGGAATATTTAGAAGAAGGAGAAGAAGGAAAGAAGAACTATCGCTTTTTAAAACAATATTTAACACTGAATAGAGCCGAATTATTTTTTGCTGATAAAGCTATTTTTATAGAAGGTGATACTGAGAGAATTTTATTACCTGCAATGATGCAGAAAATAGATAATGAAGAATCAATAGTAGAAAATGAACTTAAATTATTATCTCAAAATATTTCTATTGTAGAAGTAGGTGCCCATTCACATATTTTTGAGAAGTTTATTGATTTTATAGGCGTAAGGTCTTTAATTATTACTGATATTGATAGCTATTATGAAGTACAAGCAAAAGATGAGAAAACACAACAATTAAAATTCAAAGCTGACGGTACAACACCAAAAATGGAAGTTATTAAATGTCCTGCTAATGATACTAAAGCTGATAAAACATCAAACTCTTCTCTTCGTTATTACTTTGGAAAAACATTAAATGATCTAGATTTTTTCAAAAAACTGAATATTGAAGGTAAAATATTAAAAAGAGAGATTGATAGAAAATGGAAACAAAATGCTTTAGGTAATCTATTAATTGTTTATCAAACAGAAGAAAAAGCAGAAAAAATTTATCACGCAAGAAGTTTTGAAGATGCCTTTTTTCATATCAATTATGATTTTATATGTAATAAAAAGAATAGTTTTCAAGGTTTAATTGCTAAATGGTTAAAAAAATTTAAAAGTAATAAGTGTGCTTTTACTTTAGCTGAAAAAGGCGTTGATAAAAAACCAACTTTGGCAATTGATATTCTATTAAATGAAAAGCCAGATTCACAATGGCAAATACCAAATTATATTAGAGAAGGATTATTATGGTTACGAAAAGACTAGAGCTAAAAGACAAACAGCCTGAAGTTTTTGAAATTTTAGAGCACATCGATAATCAAAATCATTTTTTACTAAGTGGTGGTGCAGGAAGTGGAAAAACCTATTCTTTGGTTTCTATTATTAGACAAATTTTAGATGAACAACCTACTGCACAAATCGCTTGTATTACCTATACTAATGCAGCAGTAAAAGAAATTGAAGAAAGAGTAAATCATAAAAAATTAAAAGTTTCTACCATACACGATTTTCTATGGGATTGTATTAAGAACTTTCAAAATGAGCTAAAAAAATGTATAATCGATTTAGCTAAAGAAGAAAGTGTAACCAGTTTTCAATTAGAGAATCCTGACATTTCTATTTTTGAAGGAAAAGATATTGAATATAAAGAATTTGTTAGTTTAACAGAAGGTAATATTTCACACAATGAATTGCTTACGTTGGCAAATTATATGTTTGCTAATTACTCAAAACTTTGTGATAGCATCAATGACAAATTCAATTTTATTTTTGTAGATGAGTATCAAGATACTGATAGACAAGTTGTAGAAATTTTATTAGATCATTTATCTCGTTCAAAAAAAACAAATAAAACAATAATTGGATTTTTTGGTGACACAATGCAATCCATCTATGACGAGGGAATTGGTAATTTAGATGAGTATTTAAAAAAAGAAGATACTAAACTAAAAAAAGTTATCAAAGCTGAAAACAGAAGAAATCCTCAAAAAGTAATTGATTTAGCGAATAAATTGCGCACTGATGATGTAATACAAAAACCTTCAAAAGATGTAAAAGCACCTAATATGTTGGTAGATGAGAGTGCAAAAGAAGGCAATGTTTTATTCTTACATTCAACAAATTCTGATTTACCAAAACTCAAAAAATATCTTTCTAATCTTGATATAAAATGGAATTTTGACGATTCTAAAAACACCAAAGAACTGAATTTAACTCATAACCTTATTGCATCACAGGCAAATTTTTCAACTTTGATGAGTATTTATGATAAAGATAAATTTATAGAACATTTATCTAAAGTTAGAAAATATTTAAAAATTAGACAGGTCGATTTTGATGATAACACAACAGTAAATCAGGTTTTTACTCAAATTGCTAAAAATGTTAAAGAAGAAATTGATAGTAAAAGTTTAAGTCATTTTACCGTATTAAAATATTTAGAAAAATTAAGAACTTTACATCCTTCTCAAAATGAAAGTTTAAGTGATTTAATTCAAAAATTAAAGCCAATTAAAGAAGATAAAATAGAGCCTTCAAAAAAATACTTAATCAATGAATTTAAAAATGATACTGGTATTATAGAGATTGATTATGTGTATGATATTAAAATATTAAAAGATGTTGAGAAGTTAGATGAAGAAATTTATAAACCAGTAAAAGATGAACCTTTTATTAAGTACAAGAACCTTTATGTTGTTAAAGATCATCTAGTAGATGATAAAAAAGAATCTGAAGATGAAGAAAACAAAAAAGGTTCAAAAAGAGATAATCTGATTAAACATCTCTTTAAAATTCAACATACTCTTTTGTATTATGAGAACAAGAATTTTTCCGAGTTTTTTAGAATAATTAAAAAGAATGAAAGAAAAATTAATTCCATAGAAGAGAAAAGAAAACTTAAAGATGATATTGAGAAATTATTAAAAAATAAAACTACAACTATTGGTGAAGTCATTGATATAGCAGATGAATTGAGAATAGTTATCAAAAATGACAAACCGTTAAATGATTTTATAAAATCATCTGAATACATTTATAATAGAGTTCGAGAAGTTTCCTATCAAGAATTTATCAATTTATACAATTATTTAGAAGGATTTACACCTTATTCAACTCAACATAAAACAAAAGGTTCTGAATATGATAATGTCTTAATTGTTTTAGATAATGGAAATTGGGCAAAGTATAATTTTAAATATCTATTTGAAAACACAAAAGATAAGGAAGATATTATTGAAAGAACACAAAAGCTATTTTATGTTTGTTGTACAAGAGCAAAAGAGAATCTAGCGGTATATTATATAAAGCCTTCTGAAAAAGTTTTAGAAACAGCGAAAGAATGGTTTGGAGATAGTATTATTAACTTAGATGAATCATAAAAAATAACTTTTAAAAAATAAATAACCACTCCTCACCATACAAAAACGCCCTTTACAAGAGGGCGTTTTTTATTTTAGTACAGGTTATTTTTTTAACATTATATATTGATAATCTGTATGTTAAGTTAAAAAACAGGTTATTTTTTAAAACAGGTATTTATACCTATAACCTCGCTATTATTTCTGAATACATTTGGTATGTAGTTCTACAAAAAAAGAGATTCATTAAGATAAGCTTTAATTAATGGAATCTTTTTTCAAAGTTATTTTGATAGTTGTAAAAGACGTCATTTACAAATAAATCATTGGCTTTACTTTATGTAATTGGTGCTTTAAAGTAGGGCATCAACAAAAAAACAAATTAATAACAAATAACAAAAATCATGAGCACAAAAGAGATTTCAACTGCTGACGGAAAATTATTTTTCTCCAATCCACCTCATCCGGATTGTGCTATTCAGCCAGAATTAAAAGACTTAAATGAAGTAAAAGATTTTAAAATAGATACTTCTGCTGCAACAGCTAATAGATCTGCTGCTCCACTTCCAAAAGTAGCGGTTTATAAAGTAGCAGCTGATGTGGTGGTAACACCTGCTAATCCTTTGATTATTTCAGGAAGCGGACCAGTACAGGTGAGTTATAATAAAGTAACCATTCAACCAGGAGGACAAATAAAAGTATTAACTACTGCCGATATTCGAATTGCAGAGTTAGTAAAAATGTAATTAAAAATAGACACAACATTAAAAATTAATAGACATGAGTAATTTAAATGGAGATATAATAATATACGGTGCAGATGGTAGTAATGGAACGGCTGGTCAAGGCTTTTCAAGCGCTGCACCTAGTGGAAATAATGGTACAAATGCCAACTGTGATTGGGATTCGGTTTGTAGACCTAGTTCTTCAAAAGGAACAGCAGGAGCTAACGGAGCCGATGCAGGTTCAGGTGCTTCTGGTGGAAATGGTTCCGATTGTCCGAATGCTACAATAACAATAGGGCAATTAACAGGCTCTATAGTAGTTGCTGCTGCCGCAGGAAGCGGAGGAGCTGGTGGAAATGGTGGAAACGGACAAACTGGTGGAAATGGTGGCGATGGCGGAAAAGCGTCTGGCTGTCCTGCTGGTTCAGATTGTGGTGCTAGTGATGGTGGTGCTGCAGGAAATGGCGGAAAAGGTGGCAACGGAGGAAATGGCGGAAATGGAGGAAACGGTGCTAGTAGTATAGTGGTGCAATATCATGGAGGTAGTGTTTTAACATCTGCTCCAGTTCCTAAAGGAGGTTCAGGAGGTACAGGTGGAAATGGCGGAAGTGCTGGTAAAGCAGGTTCACCAGGAGGAGCACAAGGATCTGGAGGTAGTGCAGGTACTAGTGGTACATCTGGAAATGATGGACATCAATCTAATATTATTTTGCAACAAGTTTAAAAAAGTAAAGCTATGAATGCGACTAAAGATTCAATTTTGTCAAACGTAGCACAACTTTCATCTTATGCATCCACACTTAGTTTGGCTTCGGCCAAACAGGTGTTGGATTTAAGAGATGAACTACTGGCTTTACCAGAAGAAACTAATCTTCAACTAGGTGGTAGATCGGGCTTAAATATAGATGGCAGTCCATTGCAATATTGCATTAGCTCTTCAAGCGAAGGTTTGCATGGGCGTTTTATAAGTGATCCTTCATGCATTGTAGGTTCGCCAGAAGAACGATTTCAGTATAGTTATCAAGCTTTGCAAAAATTATATAGCACCACACAAACGGAAGAAATAAAGGAAATGTGTGAGGAAATGTTAGCCTTTCATTTACCTGTTTCTAAAGAAAACATGGAAGAATATCCAGATGGTGTTTTTTGGTTAGGCGCTTCTCCTGATAGTAAGGGTATGGCTATTTATATTGATGGCAGAAGAGGTGGTAAAGAAGCTTCTTGGAAAAGATTTAGTGATTGGTTAAAGCATTTAATGCCTAATGCTACAGAAGTTGATGAATTTGTAAAAACGTTGAGTCCGTATGCTAATATTATGAGTATCGGTTTAGAAGGCAGTTCTTTAAAAAACGTAAGGGCTAAAATTTATTTTAGATTAACCCATAAACTTACAATTGAAGATTTAAAAATACCAGTTTTACTCGATGAATCGGTTACCCATTTTTTTAACGATGTAATAGGAGATAAAGAGGTGAATTTAGCAGGTGTAGTATTTAATGTAGGTTTTCATATTGCCAGTTCAAAATTGTTTGATGCAAAAATTGATATTTGTGCTTGTCCTTCTTACGTTGAACTAAACCCTAGTGAATGGGTTACTTTATTAGAGGAAACCACAATAAAAAATAAGGTTACCCCATTTCCAATACAAAAAGAAGTGTTAGAAAACGAATGTGCTGTTTCTTATTACGGATTAGGAATAGACATTATGGGAAATAAAAGACTAAATCTTTATTTAAAGAATAAAATAGTATCTAATTAAAACACATTCATTACAGTTTTAGTTATACAACGCTGCTTTTTCTCTTTAAGCAAAATATTTAATTATTCAAATTTACTATTGCAGCATACTCATTGTAATCTGCACTAGATTTTTATTATCTATACACATGAAGCAAAGCATCATTATTCCAAAAAATAAAATTGCTATTTACTATCAAGGATATTGCACCAAATGTAAATTTTTATCTAAAATGGTGGTTGTTTTATCCTTATATATGATTGAAAGGATACCATTAGAAGTTGACGAAAGTATTCAACTTTTTTTCGAAGATTATCCTAAAGCTAAAGGCTATCCCATACTCTTTTTGGGTAGAATACCTATTTATAATTATTGGGTTTTTCCAGCGGTTCCTTTTGCTATTGTCTTGTCTTGGTTTTACAAACTGCAAACGTTGTTTATCCAAGATAATTGATCAAAGTCTAATTTTTTTATAAAGAAATATGAGAAATGTTTTTAAAAACCCCATTCAACAAAAAGAATTTGAAGAAAAGGGATATGTGGTACTTGATTTTTTGAATCCTTCAGAAGTTGATACACTACAACAATTATATAATCAATTGAATGCTCAGCCTAAGGAGAGAGGTTTTTCCACGTCTAATATGAGTATGGATGCCAATTACAGAAAGAAAGTATCTGATGGCATAACAGAGACTTTTAAGAAAGCTGTTGCCTTGCATTTAGAAAATTTCAAACTCTTTTTCGGAATATTTACATCTAAGCAAGCAAATCAATCGGAAAGTATTTGTTCTATACATCAAGATCCTACTTATGTGGACGAATCAAAATACCAAGGTATTACGTTGTGGGTACCTCTTATAGACACTAATGCCACAAATGGCGCTCTTGAAGTTATAGATGGCAGTCATAAATTAAATGATGGTCCAAGAAGTACGCTTCCTAAATTTCCATACAATGAATTGAGCCCTTATTTGATAGAAAATTACTTTAAACGCTTAGATATTAAGGCCGGACAAGCGTATATAGGAAGTTCTAAAGTGTTCCATTGGTCGCCTTCTAATTTTAGCAATACTGAAAGAGTAGCTGCGCTAGCTTGGTTAGCAGAGGAAGAAAGTCAAATGCGTTGTTATTATCAAGATTTTAGAAACCCAGGAGCAACTATGGAGGTGTTTGAGTTGGAACCAGATTATTATATAGAAACGCCTTTGTTTAGCAGACCAGATGAGGCTAGAGCAAAAAAAATAGGAGAAGTTCCTTATTATTTTGATCCTCAAAATGAAGAAAGTGTTACCACAATATTAGGAGAAGCACATAAGAAAATGAAATTATCGGTTTAAAAATGAAAACAAGTATAGAAAATAGAATTCTTTTTAAAAATCCAGAGCATCAAGCTTTTTTTGATATAAACGGATATGTAGTGGTCGATTTTTTAAATGATAACGAAATAGCATCACTTAAAAAATTGTATGATTCTTTAGAAGGAGATCTAGGAGAAGCTGCTTTTGCTTCAACGATTATGAGTAAAAGCGCTATCTATAGAAATGCAGTTTCTAAGGGAATAGGTAACCATTTTGAAAGAGCAATGGCGACTATTTTTGAAGAGGTTACTTTCTTTTGGGGAAATTTCAATATTAAATACCCTCATCAAAATATAGGTATTGTTCCCCTGCATCAAGACCCTTCATTTTTAGATGAAAGACGTTTTCAACCCCTTGGTTTATGGGTTCCTTTACTAGATACTACTTTAGAAAATGGTGCTTTAGAAGTAATACCGGGAAGTCATCATTTTTTACATTTTCCTAGATGCGGTGGAGCTCCTTTTCCTTTTTCTACGTATCAAGATGCACTTTTAAAAGAATTTGGTGTTTCATTGCCTATGAAAGCAGGGCAAATTTATATAGGAAGCCCAGCACTGTTTCATGCTTCACCAACCAATAAAAGTCAGCATCCAAGAATAGTAGCAGCAGGTTTGGCAGGTCCTTCAGAAAGTAGGTTAAAATACCATTTCTATAATGAATCTGAGGCCAATAATAGAGCCGATATATTTGATGTAGATCAAAATTACTATCTCTCAGCCCCTTTATTTAGTAGACCCAATGAAAAAGAATATGAATTAGTGGAAAGTTTAGTTTTAGAAAAACAAAAAGTTACAAAAGAAATGCTGTTTGATTATTTAAGTCAATTTAAAATAAAAAAAGACCATGTTACATGCGAATAGAGAATATTTAAAGAATAGTGAAGAATTTATCACAAAAAAAGCCTCTTGGAACTTCCTTTTTGAGCAAGGGATAAAGCACTTGGTTACAGAAAAAGAAGCCGGTTTTGTGAATACAAAACATAGTATGCCTTTTACAAAGGAAGCTTTTCAGGTGGAACAAGAATTACAAATAGCGGATATTTTTCAAAGGGCTTTACTAGTTGATACTTTAATTGATGCACAAGAGAAATATCCTATTCGTTTACAAGAAATTATAGCATCGGAGTTAACCTATTTAAAAAGCGTTAAAAGAGAAGGAGGAATAGGAGGATGGGGATATTTTCCTGATTTGAAAGAGTTGCCTCCAGATGTGGACGATTTAGCACAAATTCTTCAGGTATTTTGTAAATTTTATCCAAAAGATGGCTTTAAAGATTTGTTTGAAGTGCCTATTGAAACCATATTGAATAATCAGGCAAATGAAGATTTTGGATGGGAAACATGGATACTTCCAAAAGAGAATTTAACAAAAGAACAGCAGTTGCAGTATGAATGGATTCATAAAGCATGGGGAACAGGTTCTGACGTTGATGTTGTGGCTAATTTTTTATATGCGCTACAAAAATATGATAAAGAACGTTTTGAAACTGATATTCAAAGAGGACTACAGTTTTTATATAATAAACAAAATCAAGGAGCGTGGGAAAGCACTTGGTATTATGGTCTTTATTATGGCACGTTTGTTAGCTTAAGAGCTATTTGTTATGGCAAAGGAGATAAACAAGTTGTTGCAGAAGCTTTGGCTTTTTTACTTAATTCTCAGCATGCTGATGGTGGATGGTCTTTACCAGAACAACCTTCCGATTCTTTACAAACTGCGCTTGCTTTGCTTGGCATTGAAATAGCATCTCGTTATTTAGAAAAGCCTATAGACTTAGAATGGCTAGATAAAAGTTTACACTTTTTGGCTAATAAATACAACGAAAACATAGGATGGGAATCTTGTCCGTTCATTAAAATGCCAATGGGTAGACCAAGTGGTTTTGTTCATACTATACTTACTTATGGAAGTTCGCCCATAACGAACAATTTTGTTAGTAAAGCGTGCTTACAATTTTTATAAACAAACTATTACAACCAAATAAACAACAGAAAAAATGAGTTTCAATAATACAAAAGCTAATACTGAGCAGAGTAAACCTCAAGTTACTACGTTTCAGTTTGATAATAAAGCAGTTGGTCAAGTAAAAGATAGTGTTAATCTATTTACAGGAACGGTTAATGTACCCATTAATATTGCCACTTTTCAGGGAAGAAAAGGATTAGATGTAGATATTAATATGATGTATAATAGTAATGTTCAAAATTCAGTTAAAAATTGGAATATTTCAAATCCAACTGGAATTTTAGGATTAGGTTGGGATATGTCGTTTGATAAAATTGCGGTCAATAAAAATGGCAGCGGTACCAGCTCGTCTGATGAGTATTTTTTAGTGAGTAATGGTAGTGCAAACCAATTGATACAAGATGGATTTTTACCTACAAATCCGGTAGATATCTTATTGTTTCAACTTAGAAATTATGAGTTTTGGGATGCTCAATATGATGCTTATAATGAGAAATGGACCATAATTAAGGAAGATGGAACTGTTTTTATTTATGGAGATAAAAATAGTGGTAGAAATACGGTTCAATATGGAGTGCAATGGGGCAACTGGATGGGAGCTTCTAATGTAACTATAGGACAGGAACATTTTGCAAATGCTTGGAATTTATCAGAAGTTAGAAATACTTGGGGAGAATCGGTATTTTATACTTATGATAATGTAGATGTTCCTGTAGGAAATGCTAATGGCCTTGTTTATACACAGGCATCTTATCTTAAAAAAATAGAAGATAGTTTTAAAAGAACAATTGTGTTTTTTTATGGAGAAAAATATGGAGCTAAAAATCCAAGTACTAAAAATATTGTAGAATATCAATCTAGTCATACTAATCAGCCTACACCCAATGCTTACCAAGACAGCTATGAAACACGTTATTTAGATTATATTGAAGTAAGAAATAAATTGAATATTCTTCAATTTACAATCTTATTTGAATATGATTTCATTAATTTAGGAACAAATAGCCAAGTTGAGGTATATCCTTTGATGTGGAAAAGGGTTTTAAAAAGTTTTTGGCAAGTGCAACCAAGTGGTAATACATTGCCTGGTATTGAGTTTGAGTATTATGATACAATTCAAGATATTAATTCGGGTGCTTTAAAAAGTATTCTTTATCCGCAAGGAGCAAAAGCTATCTATAGTTATAAGGAAGAGCCTTTAAATAGTGCTCGTAATATTAAAATTAATGCACCATTGGCTAATGCAACTCCAAGGGTTTGGTTTGGTTCTGATTATACGGTAATTACTTGGTATGATAAGGCAAATAAAAAACTAGTGGCAAAAGTACATTCTTGGTCGGGCAACTGGTCTGAATATCAATTAAATTCAGATATATCAACTGAAAATTATTTTAATAATGTTGATTTTGATATGGATAGTTTAGGCGTAATAACCAAACAAGATTATATAGCGCTTTATTTTACTGATAAAACAAAGAAACAATTTCAATTATTTCTATACCGAAGAAATCCAGAACAATTTGGAACGTTTAATTTAACGAATGGAGCGCAATATTTTCCGTTACAATCAGAAACATCAAAAGTAAGCGTCGAATCGGGTAAAGACTTTGTTATTGTTTCTAGTAAAGATATTACTACAACTCCTATTACAGCATTTCAATGGAATTGGAGACAAAAAGTATGGAATAATTCCGCTAGATTACAACAAGGAGGAATAGCAATTGCAATACCTTCTCCTTCCGATGTTTCTAAGGCGTCTAATATAGCAATCAAGGCAAGAGATAATTATTATATTGCAACCTTCTATAATTTTACTTCAAAATTATTACAATTTCAATTGTTTTATCACAATGGAAATAATGTTTGGTCTAAAAGTGCAGTATACAACACTTCAAATGTTACCATCTATAAAAATGACTCTGAAGGATTAGATTTTCCATTGAATATGACTTTGAGTAATTCCTTTGGAGTGGCTACTTATATTACAGATCAAACGGATACAAAAATAAGTTATAGCCTTAGAATTCTGCAATGGGATAAGAATTTTAATTTGCTTAATGCAGGAACACCTTTAGTGAAAACGTATGAGTCTCCTATTGTAGAAGGAAAATCGCAATATCAATTGTTTTCTACTTTATTAACGGATTCTTTGA
Organism: Flavobacterium sediminilitoris; assembly: GCF_023008245.1. Classification (NCBI taxonomy): domain Bacteria; kingdom Pseudomonadati; phylum Bacteroidota; class Flavobacteriia; order Flavobacteriales; family Flavobacteriaceae; genus Flavobacterium; species Flavobacterium sediminilitoris. The sequence continues at coordinate 3,389,197 of NZ_CP090145.1, read as the reverse complement.
TAGCCAATAATCCTTTCTTGAATAGATATATTGGTGGAATGGGAAATAATAATAATCCGCTAAATTGGAAAGCGGCTTCTTTTATTACTAAGCCCGAAGATATTGTACATTTTGCAACTGGCTTAGACATTGCAACTATGTCTAAAGAACAAGGACAAAATAATAGTAATCAATATTTACAATTTAACCCAAACTTTGGTTCATGGGGAGCGCCTCAAAATTTAGCTTCAACAGGTAAACATATTACCGTGAGTAGTAATTATATGACGGTTGGGAAAGATGTTTTTTATCAGAATACAAATGGTAACTGGATTAAGCAAACACAGCAATTAAATAATTTAAACGCTCCTGAAACAGTTCAGAATAGAGCTTCTATGTATATTGCTTATCAAGATACTACAGATGATAATGCACAAACGTATTTTGTAAATCCTATTAATGGTAGTTTAAGCGCACCTGTAAAATTACCTATTACTTCTGAAGGTTTTGGACAAAAAATAATGGTGGATCAAGAAACAGTAAAAGCAGGTACTTTATTAGCTGGAGCAGATGTTTTTGTAACCTATCCTTCTAATCAGGAATTTGATAGTTGTAGTTCTCTAGCCTTATATAAAGTAGTAGATGGTAAAGCTACTGATTCGGTTCAGGTAACACCAGTATCTTATATCGCTATTACGAATGATGTAAATAGTGAAGATGTTTTTTATCAATCTTATGATTATACTCGTTCTGCACAATCTATTATTACGTATGATGCTCATTCTAGTTTAGCACAATTTCCAAAAGTAACTACTTTTATGGGTACGAAAATACCCGATGTGGCTTTAACAACAAGTGGCATTTTAATTAGTTATTTTTCTAATGGGGTGTCTTTGCAAAATGAAATTCCTTACAATACAAATTGGGTGTATAATTATAGTCAGTTGCTAAATGGTGCTTTACTACAAAAATTGCAATACGATAAAGAAGGTAATTTAGTAAGCAAGGATATTAATTATTGGCAAATATTTACGGCTAATGTAAATCAGAAAAGTTATTTATTTGGTGCTTTTTTTAGAATAAGTAAAACAGTATCAGAACAAGATGGCGTTACTCAATTATCAACCATAGAATACTATCAGGATATTGGATTGCCAATGCGTTCTTTTAGTTCTTATTATGATTCAAATGGTGATCAGAAAACAATTACCAGTGAGAAAAAATACGCTATTCAGATTCCAAATTATCAAGCTGCAATGCAACAAAAACATTTGTTGAATGCTATAGCACAAGAATCGGTGTTTATAAGTGATAAAAACACAGAGAAAAAGTGTGTAAGTTCTAAAATCGTTACATGGAAAAACTGGTCAACTAATGCGGAATGGAAATGGTCTCCTTTTCAAAATTTTGAATGGCTAGATAATGATAAGAATACACCTGATTTTGATTTTTCTACTATTCAAAATAATAATGATTGGTTAAAAAAACAAGAGGTTGTTACAAGAGGTGTTTATGATACTGTAAATGAAATGATGGATGTGGAAGGGGTAAAAGCATCTTATATCTATAGCACAGATGCACAATTCCAAATAGCCGAATTTTTAACCGCTAGTAAAATAGGGGAAGAAGCTTCATTTTTGAGTTTTGAATCTTATGAAGATAATGATGGATGGACCATTTTACCTAATGCAAGTATTATTCCTAATGATAAAGACGCAACTATAGATGCTAAAATAGGACAAGCATCGTTAAAAATAGAGAAAGGAATAGGTTTAGAAAATAGCTTTACTCCTCAAAATCAATTACAAGATTATGTTTTTTCAAGTTATGTGAAACTTCCAGACGGTTTTGATACTTCTAAAGGCGATGCAAAATGGATTGTATCTTTTAGCCAAAATGGAACAACAGTAGGAAATGAAATAGAGTTGTCTTTTGGTAATGAGGTTGGTAAATGGCTATATGTGTATCAAATTTTAAATTTAAAAGCAGTACAAGCAAATGGGAATAGTGCTATAACAATTAGTATTAAGGCACAAAATAATAATACTGCAACTGCGGTTTTAGTAGATTGTGTTCGTTTTTCTCCTTTGCAAAGTCTATTTTCTGCAACTTCGGTTAATACTCAAATTGATGCTATTCAAGCTAGTTTAGGTTCAAATGGAGAAGTAAAAAGAAAGTTTTTTGATAATTACCAAAGAATAGTGGCCAATACAAGTTTTGCAGAAAAGACAACATCAATGGCAACGAATTATTTTTCACGAACAGGAAATGATAATGCTTTTTCTACAGAAAATCCTAATAGTAAACTAAAGATAATGGCTGTTAATGGAGGAGATGCTCTCTCTTTTACTCAGGGTAATGAATGGAAAAACTATTGGACTCCTTCTAATGAGCAAGACTGGCAAACAGAAAATGGTGTATTGAATTATACAAAATCTTCTGGTGAAGGAATTTTAAGTTATAAAGGAAACGAATTGAATGATTATGGATTATTAGTTCAGTTAATGCCAAAAGAAATCATTTCGAACTCATTGGGCTTACAAATAGGAGATCAATATACCATTCAATGGAATCCTTCTACTAGTCAATGGGAATTATTAGGAAGTGATCATCAAATTCTTCAGTTTAAAAAACCAAGTATAAAAATAAGTCATCCTAAATCTAAAGAGGATGCACAATCTTTGTTGTTAAGAACAGGGTGCTATTCTAAAGTTATTGGAAATGCTGTCAATGCAAAGGAAGATGCCATATATGAATCGGAGTTTAATAAGTTCTATAAAATAAATCAGACTTCTAATACAACAGAAATAGCTTCTTTAGCATCGCAATGGACTGTTATGGTTACTAAAAATACATTGTTGTTTTTTGCCGATGGAATACTTGTGTTTAATTATAAATCGAATAGTATTATTTCTGGAAAACTGAGCTTATTTACAAACAATAAGATTAGCATAAATAGTTTATTAACAATGATTAGCCCTATGGCTACGCAAACATTTGTGAATGCTGTAGGAAATGATATGCAGTCTCAATTACTAGATAATACTAGAATGACTGTAATTGAAAATATTTATAACAATCAAGGAAATATAATTGCCAATACAAAGCCTGCTTTTGTTGAAGCCTCTACCAGCACACCTGTTTTTCAGTATATCTCAGAGTTTGCTTTGTATGATTTTGATACACAAAAAATGCAAGGTTTAATAACGGATACTTATCAAGAGGATGAAGGTTATCCTTATTTTGGATATCGCTACGAAACTTCTCCACTTGGAAGAATACTAGAGCAATCCATGCCTGGTGTAGCTTATAAGTTGGGAGCTAATACTCAGAAGTATGAATATGGAAGTAATGACGGAACTTATGGTTTGCCAAAAGGAGAATATTATCAGGTAAGTGTTACAGATCAAAATGGAAATAAAACCTATACTATTACCGATAAGAGAAATCAAGAAGTTAGAAAAGTAAGTCAAAAATCGGCAACAGCAGAAATTGTTTCAGCAGTTTATTATAATGATTTAGGGTATCCAATACGTGCATTATCACCCAATTATGAAGAAGGTGGACAAAATAACGAAGATTGGATAAGTTATCAAACGTATAGTTTTATTGGTGAATTAATCAGTACTTCAAATGCAAATGGAGGAACTACAGAAATGATTTATGACAGGTCTAATCGTTTGCGTTTCCGCCAAGATGCAGAAGGCAAATCTCAAGGGAATTATCAATATTATAAATATGATCTTTCAGGAAGAATAAGTGAAACTGGCTATGTTGCAGGAGTTTGGGATAGAAATGCTTTACAAGATCAGGCCAATTATCATCCAGAATATCCTGAAAATGTGTCAACTTGGCGAATGAAAACGTATTATGACTATGATGGGACTAATGCTCCTTATCAAATAGGACAAGTAGTAAAAACGGAAAATAACCATTCAGACGATGGTAATGCAGATGTAATAGAAAATTTCTTATATGACATTTATGGCAATGTAATTAGTAGAACTCAAAAGGTAATTGATTTTGATAATGAAAATTATGAAACTCGTTTTTATTACAATAATTTAGGCGGTATTACTCAAATTGATTATCCGGTTGAAAAAGGGAGTACTCCATATTCAGTTTATTATACGTATAATACTATAGGACAAATTGAGCGTATAGGAAATACGGCTTCTTCAAGTAATATTGCTTCTTATGTTTATAATCCTACTGGAAAACCTTTAGAAGAAACGTTAAACCCTACTGGAAATAGTTTTATTCGTAATTATGGCTATAATTCTCCTGTATGGCTTGATAATGTAAAGGATACTAAAACACAAGATAGTTCTTTTATTTTTCAAGAAACCTTACAAACTTCATTGCCAGAAGGACCTGCTTATTATAATGGACAATCGGCAGCTATTCGTTTTCAATATCCTTCAGATATGAGTGCGGGCTCTACTTTTACCAATACTTATAATTCACTAAATGCATTAGAAAACGTTAAAGAGAGTAGAGGACAGAATGAGTTGAATACTAAGCAATATAAGTTTGATAATAATGGGAATTTTGATACGATAACGATTGATTCTAAAACCTATCAATTTGAACCAGAAATTGGAAAAGGAGATCGTCTTCAAAAAGTAACAGATATAGAAAATCAAAGTACTTTATTTGACTTTCAATACAATTTAAATGGTTCAATTGCACATTATCAAACCTCTGATGATGATGGTTACGAAGCGCAGCAATTACAATTTACCTATGATGCTGGTTCACGTATGACTGCTGTTATAAATGATTTAAATCTTGAAAAACAGTATAAATTCTTTTATAATAATTCAAGTGATAGAGTATTAAAACAACAATATTCTGGAGGTTCTGTTCAAGAAAGCACGTTGTATGTAAAAAGTTTATCGGGTAATCCGTTAGTACAAATAAAGAAAAGTAATAGTGTAAAAGATACTTTATATATGGTATATGGACCAATTGGTGTAGTATCCTTTGTAAAAAATAATAATACCTATTTTACTTTGAAGGATCATTTAGGTTCTGTGCGAGTAATTATGGACGATAATGCTAATGCTATTGCGGCTTATGAATATGATATCTATGGAAACGTAACTGTTGTTGCTCAGCCTGAAACGGATTTCTTTCCTTATTTGTTTACTAGTCAAGAATATGATTATGAATTAGGCATATATAATTATAAAGCTCGCTTTTATTTTAGTAGAATAGGTCGATTTGGCGTAATTGATAATTATAATCAATTCTTTAGTCCTTATATCTATGCTGGGAATAGTCCATTAGTTTACATTGATCCATCGGGTAATTTTTCTATAGGTAATTTCTTTTCCGCAATTGGAGGCGCTATTATTGGAGCATTTGAAATTTTAATAGGTGTAGCTATAGATGTTGTAGCAGGAGTTTTAGAAGCGGTTACAGGAGGTCTTTCTACACCTGTGAGTATAGGGTTAGCTTCTTTAGCAGGGGCATTTATAGGAGCAGGAGTAAGTTCTGTAACGTATTCTGCAGTTAGTTTAATAACAAACGATTTCAGTTGGAAAGAATATGGTATTAATACAGCAATTGGATTTGTTGTAGGTGCTATAACAGGTGGTTTTGGAGCAGCAGGATCTATAGCTGCAGAAGCAGCTACAGGAGTAAAAGCAGCTGCAGATGCAGGGAAAGCTGTAAGTACTTTGGCCAAAGTAGCCAATGCTGGAATAAAAGGAGCTTTTGCTGTTGCTGGTGCCGAATTAGCTGTTACATCTGCTACATTAATAGATAATGCAGCACATGGAAATAGTTTAGGAGCTGGTTTGGATGAAGCGTTAATCAAAGGAGTATTAAGTTCTACATTATCATGGGCAATACCAGGTATTGATTATAAATCTGGATGGGGAAATTTATTTTCAAGAGTATCAGCGGGAATAGCAAAATCTGAGGCTATTGATGTATCCATTCAATTAGGATCGAATGCCATTCATGGAAATAGTTTTGATACAGGACTTATGAATACAGTTGTAGGAGGATTTGTAGGAGGAAGTATCGGGTCTTTAGAAACTAAATCCTATGCAACGGAAAGAGCTCAAAATGAACTTAATTTTATGAATATTGGAACCCCGAAATATCAAGTTCCAGCTAATGGAATCATTAGATTGTAAAAAATAGTACTTATAAATATTTGATTATGAATATGCTATTAGATAATTATGACCAATGCCAATTAGATAATTGGTATTGGTTTCAAGAAGCATTTACAGAAGATGAATTACTCCAAATTGAACAAATTCAGGAGCCTATTCCTTTTAATATTGCAAAAATATCACATGATACGGATGATTTAGAAATAAAACGAAAAAGTGAAATTAAATGGCTTAAAAAAGAAGTTCCAGATTTTAAATGGTTGTATGAAAGGTTTATTACTATGGCTACAGAAGCGAATAAATCTCTTTGGAAATTTGATCTTACAGAAATAGTTGATGATTTACAATATACAGCTTATCATCATAATGGTGGACATTTTGATTGGCATATGGACTTAGGAAGTGAAAAATATGCTAGAAGAAAAGTAAGTATTACCATGCAATTATCAGATCCAGAAGACTATGAAGGTGGTGATTTTGAGTTTATGATAGGAAATGAAGTGGTAAAACTACCAAGGAAAAAAGGGTGCGTAATACTATTTCCTTCTTATTTCTTACATAGAGTTACTCCTGTAACAAAAGGAACAAGAAAATCATTGGTATTATGGATTTATGGTCCACCTTTTCGATAGAGTAAAATAATTAGTTTTTCTTTAGAAATAAGGATGAGGTTTCCATTATAAATTTAATAGAAAAGATATTTAAGGGTCTAAAAATAAACAACTTTAAAAATAAACATTATGTCAAAATCAAAAACTTTTGATGGAGTAACACCATCAATTTGGGAATGTGTAAAAGCAACAAGCTTAAAAGAACACGGAACGGTTTATGCTCCACCTGGAGCTAATTCTGGAACAGCAAAAACAAGTACAATTGTAGGAGAAGTGCTTTTAGAGTTTAATTTTAATCCTACTAGTAACAGTGTAGCTTATACAATAATTAAAAAACCTGGATTAGCTTCTGAAAGTCAAATATGGAAAGGCATTGAATCTACAATAAAAGGATGTTCTAAAAAATAAAGATTGTGTTCATTGTTTGGTTTCCATTTTAGAATTGGATCTTGTGGTTAAGTAGTACTATTTAAAGTAATCTTATAATTTTAGCATTTTTAGATGTAATTTTTATTAAAAAAATGAATTTTATAAAATAAATCTTATATTTGTCCTCGAAATGAAAACATTAAGACAACATATTGTAATACTATCAAAAGATAGTAACTACCGTTTAGCAGAAGGATTCCCTGCTAAGGGCAATAGGTCGTTTGTAATGTTTTATGAGTTTTAGAATACAGAAAAAGTACTTTTTACTTCACAATATATACAAGCGTCCTTCACAAGAGGGCGCTTTTTTTGTTGTTTATTACTTAGTAATTAGTGAAGAGAATAGAGGAAAGAGAAGAGAATTTAAAAAAAAGAAAAAAATGTTTAATGCTTAATAAAAATAAAACAAAATAAGACTTGAAAGCTAAGCAAATGAGAGACAGTCATTTGGATGATTTAAGAATATCGGTTGTAAAACGGACAGGCTTTTTTTTGCTTAAAAATAAGTGTAACTAATTGATAGTCAATAAAATAATTTAAAAAAAGATTTGGAAGTTTACTTTTTTTGACTTTATCTTTGCAGCAGAAATAATGAAGCAATCAATTAGTAATGATTGATTTTTGAAGAAGTAATAAAACAATTGATTAATTAATCAGTAACAATTTATAATTAAGAAACATGAGAACACTAGATATACAGTATAAAGGAGAACAAAAAATGAATTTAATTTCACTAGAGCGTAGCTTTTCACTAAACCCGAGTTTTGACTTCGCGGTAAAACGAAACATGCAGGTGCATCACTATAGGCAATAAGATAATACTATCTTATTTGTAAACATGAAGCACCTTTAACGAGGTGCTTTTTTTTATGCTTAAAATTTGGAGAGTAGGTAAATATTGGTTTGTTACACCCGACTGCTAATCGGTTTACTCACAAGGTAATGAGGGTTCAATTCCCTTGCTCTCCGCAACTGATTTTGTAGCTCAACTGGAGAGAGCAATTGCCTACGAAGCAATAGGTTTCAAGTTCGAATCTTGACAAAATCACAAAATGTTCTTAGAAAGGAACACCCACTCAAAGGATGGTTTTTTTGACTGTCTCTCAAAAAGACTTGACTTTGAGTAACCGCTGGGAAGATAACGATTGGTTGTTTACTCGCTTTGGATGCGAGAGGTTGTAGGTTCGAGTCCTGCTTCCCAGACTGTTTAGTAGCTAGTGAATAGTAATTAGTAATTAGTGATTAGTGAATAGTAATTAGTGAATAGTAAGACTTTGACTCTCTTTGTTCGGTTTCGAATCCTGACAAATCAACAAAATGCTATAGCTCAAAGGTTAGAGCAACAGCAATGTATGCTGGAGATGGAGGTTCGATTCCTTCTGGTGTTTAAGTGATTAGTACTTAGTAAATAGTGCTTAGTAATTAGCAGTTCGTCAGTTCGAGTTTTTTAACGTAGAGCAACGTAGTTAAAAAGTATCGAGAACTCTTTTTTGAAGTAAAGCTTCTCGATTGGATTTGGACTCAAATTATTAAGGTTTAACTAACCATAAAAAAGAAAAATAAGATGAAAAAGATAAGTACATTATTTGAAAAAGATCCTAAAGATTTAGGTAGGGTAACGAGCATAATTAACAAAGAAAATGCTTGGGTTTTTGAAGGGGAAGCGATAGCGACAAGAAAATTTGATGGTACTTCGGTGGCTATTATTGATGGTGAATTGTTTAAACGATTTGATGCTAAAAAGGGTAGAAAAATTCCTGATGGAGCCATTCCTTGTCAAGAAGCAGATAGTAAATCGGGTCATCATCCACACTGGATAAAATGTGATCGAACCAAATCAGAAGATCGTTTCTTCTTTGAAGGGTTTGATAGTTTAACAATATTATTAGATGGTACATATGAACTCTGTGGTCCTAAAGTGCAAGGTAACCCGGAACGATTTGAAACACACCAATTGGTAAAACACGGTTCTGAAATAATTGATTTAGAAAGTGTTGCTTTTGAGGATTTAAAAGCTTTCTTAATGAGTGATGAAACAGATATAGAAGGTATTGTTTTTCACCACAAAGTAGATGACAGAATGTGTAAGTTAAGAAAATCTGATTTTGGTGTTAAGCGATTGGAATTAGTACTTAGTGAATAGTACTTAGTACTTAGCTTTTAATTTTTAGTTTTTAACTTTTAGTTTAATAAAATGGAATTTAGAAAATACAATTCAATAGAAAATACGTACCAAAAACAAGTTTTGGAACAAATTATAATTCATGGTTTTGAGAAAGAAATCTATGTGGTACAAGAAAAGGTACACGGTGCTAACTTCTCTTTTTATACGGATGGAGAAACGATTAAGATTGCAAAGCGTACTGATTTCGTTAGTGAAGAGGAGACTTTTTACAATGCTCATGAAGTAGCAAAACGATACAAAGAGAAAGTATTGGAAGCTTTTAAAACGGTACAATCGGAATTTCAAGAGACTAAGTTCATTGTGATTTTTGGGGAATTGTTTGGTGGAAATTACAACCATAAAGAAGTAGCTGTAGCAAAAAACGCTATCAAAGTACAAAAAGGAGTGGATTATTGCCCAGAAAATGATTTCTATGCTTTTGATATTAAAGTAAACGGCACGCATTACTTAACCGTTGATTCGGCAAATAGTGTGTTTGAAAAAACAGGTTTCTTTTATGCAAAAACCTTGTTTGAGGGTACTTTAGAAGAAGCCTTTCGTTATCCAAATGAATTTAACTCCTTGATTCCAAATTGGTTGGGTTTACCCCAATTAGAAAACAATATTTGCGAAGGAGTTATTATTAAGCCAATTATTCCAAAGTATTTCGGAAACGGTTCTAGAGTGATTTTGAAGAATAAAAATGAAAAATGGGCTGAAGTAGGTAAAAACAACAAACCTAAAAAAGAGCATAAAGAGAATTATTTTTCAGGAGAAGCACAAACCATTTGGGAAACTATTCAAGACTATATTACTATTAACAGATTGTATAATGTGTTGAGTAAAGAAGGAGAATTTCAGCCTAAAATGATGGGTAAATTGGTAGGATTGTTTTCACAAGATGTGATTGCTGATTTTAAAAAAGACAACCCAACAGCTTTAGATGTTTTAGAAAAAGAAGAACAAAAAAGCATCAATAAAAGAGTCAATAACCAAGTGATAAGCTTAATTAAAGAAGAGTTTATGACGATTAAAGTGTAAAACAATGCAAACAATTTTAGTACTGAATGGAGAAAAATATTGGCAAGATTATCTTCCAGAGTTTACTGTAGTTCAGAAGAAAATTCAAGATTCTGATTTTATACTGAAAGATAAAAAACTCTTTGTTGTAGATAGTGAAGGAGTATGTGCACCCGATTTAATCATTTGGAGATTGGGTGCCATTTCACCCAATTGGAAGCATAGAACGGCTTTAGAAATCATTAAGAGTTCCAATGTTGTTTGTGTGAATAGTGCTGAAACGTTACTTCAAGGTTATGATCGTTTGTCTATGTTGCATGTTTTATCGAATCTAGGAATGCCTGTAATTCCTTTTCAAGTAGTTACGCATTCTAGATTATTAAAAAACATAGCAATGCCATTTCCTTTTGTAGTTAAAGTGGGTAACTATCATGGTGGTTATGGAAAAGTATTGGTTCAAAACGCTGAAAAATGGCAAGATATTCAAGATTTGTTATTTGTAACCAATGATTATAGTACTATCGAGCCTTATATTGATTATCAGTTTGATATACGCTATTTGATAGTAAAAGATAAAGTTTGGGCGATGCAACGCAAAGGACAATTTTGGAAATCGAATGTATTAACAAACGAATTTCAATTAATAGAAGTAAGCTCTATCTGGGAAACAAGAATTAGAAAAGTAAGCAATCATTTAAAAGCAGATATTCTCGCTTTAGATGTGCTAATAGATAAAGAAGGAAACGAATTTATAGTAGAATATAATGATATTCCAGGATTATCAGGTTTTCCAGAAACGGTGAAAGTAGAATTAATAAAAGTAATAAAACGGAGAATAGAAGCATAGGTAGTATAAACTTCTCAATACGCTTCGCACTCGAAGTGACGCAGATTGAGAGTACTAGGTTTGATGTTGTTAATACTTCGTCAGTTAGAGTATTTTTAATGAAATGTAAATAGCGATTTAATTAAAAATGTATCGAGAACCTTATGTCTTATGTAAAAACAACAATTAAAAATTTAGAAATCATGTATTTTTTAGTCCAAGCCAATATCTATTTAGATCCGGATCATTATAAAGTTTTTGATGCTTTGGACGAATTAGGAATAGAATATGAAGTTGTAAATATAAAACCAACCGATACCGAAATTGCTATGAAAGCTAATCGAAAGGATGTTTTTGTATATGGTTCGGTAACTATGGCACGATTAGCAAAACAATATAAAGACTGGTTTCCAGGTTCGTTTTATGGTGGCAATCATTTGTATGAAGTGTATGCTCATTATTATGGTTCACATTTGTTGAATGATGAAATAAAGATTGGAAAGCTAACAGATGATTTGGTTTGGCAAAAAGGAGAGAAGAAATTTATAAAACCTTATAAAGAAGCTAAAATTTTCACAGGAAAAGTATTTGAAAAAGAAGAATGGGAAGATTTTATTATTGAGGCTTTAGCCCATCCAAAGCTTTCCATTACTAAAGATTCAGAAATACAAATTTCCAAACCTAAAACAACTATAAAGGAAGCAAGAGTTTGGATTGTAGGCGGACAAATTATAGATGCTGGTTATTATAAGTTTAATGGAGATTTTGCTTTTGAAGCTAGTGTTGCTGCTGAAGGAATGGCTTTTGCCAAAGAAATGATTTCCCTTTTTAACTTAGAAGAAGCTTTCGTTATGGACATTTGTTTGACTTCTGATGGCTGGAAAATTGTAGAAATAAATTGCATCAACAGTTCTGGTTTTTATACCAATACCGATGTGAAAAGTATTATTAAGGCTTTGTATCTCTATTTTTTGAATAGGTAAAACATAATGATAGCTTCTCGATACGCTTCGCACTCGAAGTGACGCAGATTGAGAGTACCTATGTGGTTAAAAAAACAACAAAATAAAAACAATTAAAAAAAATAGAAAAATGAGAAAAGATATACTAAAACGATTTTTAACGAATACCGACGAAACAGGAAGATTCTTAATGAAATCGAGGATAACAGGAATTATTTATTTCGTAGAACCTATTTATAATGGAAAAACACCCAAATGGGGCGATTTAAATCCTGCAACGGGACAATTAGAAGGGAATTATGGTTCTAAATATACAGGAGCTGTTACTAAGAAAGAATCTCTTATTACAGAAGAGAATGGTTTTGTGAATATTGGTTATTTCAAAGGGAGTCCTTTTGGAGCCATAGAGCAACGAGATAAAGCCCATCAAGAACGCTTGAAACAATAAAAAAATGCAAATCTATAACAGAATAGCCTTAGTTGGCATAGAACAAGAAGAATATGAGGTCATTAGAGCTAATTATTCTGGACTGATCATTTGGCATCAAGCCCTTCCAAAAATTGTGGTAAAAGGCCAAGTATTATACATGGAAAAAGCCAATGGAGTAGGCATGTTACCTGTAGATAAAGTAGTCTATTACGGTATCTATGATAATGATTTCGATTTTATTGCTGGTTTGGCTATCTGGAATGGGGATTGTTATCCTAATGCAGTTGCCATGCTCGATTGCCGCTTTAAGATTCCTTGTTTGGTGAAGGCTTTAACGCATACGCAATTTAGTGCACCAAGAGGATTTATTAGTGCAGGAGCGTCAATGAACGCAACAGAAGATACGGTTGCTAAATGGGGCAATTGGCATTGTGGCGAAAACAAACATCGTTTTACGGGCGAATGGGAAAGTGAATTTACCGCTACAACCGAAGCTTATTTTGAAGGAGAAGCGGTTCGTATTATGGTACTTGGTGATAAGCATTGGCAAATTAAACTGGAAGGGGAAACGTGGTTAAAATCTATTCATCCCAATAGTGCGGGTTTTATGCCAGTAGATGCTGAATTATTAGCCGATACTTTACACATTCAAAAAGCCATGCAAATGGATATGATAGGAAATGATTACATAGTAGGTAATGATGGTAAGAAGTATTTATTGGAAGTGAATCATATTCCAAACATCACCCGATTTGAAGCGGTTAGAGAAGCCTATTTGGCAACTGTTATAGCATTTATTAATGGTTAATGATTATAAGACAATATTGAGAATAATTTATACATTTTTTATACTACGTAGAATAGCTGCGTACTACTGTTGAAATCTTTGTGTCAGAAAATAAAACGTTCTTTTAAGATTACTATAAAAACAATTAGCCTTTGCAAAGAGACCTTTCTTTTTAATGAAGAAACATTATCTAAAGACCTGAAAAGGGTGTACGTTTCTGGAACTGCTGTTTTGCTTTTCTGTTTGTATGATTTGCCAGTACAATAGGGTAAATGAAATAGAAAACCATTGCAACACTTTTTTTAACCTCTCTTTTTCCGTTCTTTAATCCAGATTATACATTAGATTTTGTAATAGATTTCTAATTCGTAATTTGGGTTTAAAGTAAAGGCGAGTTTGTTTTTAATGTGATATTATTTAACAACTTTTGTGTTTTTTCTTACAATTTTTAATTTATTTTTGTTTTAAATAAATTCGTAATATATAATTATTTATATCCTAAAAAGGATATAATAAATACGGAACATTTAACTAAAGTCCTAAAGTTTTCGTATAAAATGGCATGTAAATGCAAAAGGAATTCAAACAAACATGAAAAATAAAATTTTAATAGTATTCGTCTTAATTACATCTACACTCTTTTCTCAAATAGATAGAGTTGTAGGAAATGGAATAGTACAGTCTCCAATTTTTGATACTGGAGCAAATTATGATGATGTAGCTTCTTGTAATGTTTTTCATACTTATACAAGAGAGTCAAGTTCAGTACTAACAAATTCTCAAAAATTAAATTCTAAATGGGTATTAAAAAGAGTAAATGGAAGTCAAGAATTGATCATTAATCCTAATTTACCATTATCTCAAAATGCTCAATATGATGCTTCAACTAATTCAGTTATAAGTACTAACTTAATGAATGGAATGAAAGTAATAATCATTCAAGCGGATTTTGATACTTTAACAATGAAGTTTGAAACATTGCCTTCAAGTGGATTTTTAATTATTGAAAATTCCATGAATATAAATTTTTTAAGACCTGGAAGTCCAGCTTATGTCAATTTAGTTGAGCATTCTTGTAATAATAATACAAATGAAAATTGTTTAATATCTTCTATTGAGAATTGTGGAACTATGTCTTGTGTGAAAGTTACAAAAGTAGATAGTTTATGTCATTCTTGTTATTGTGTTGTTATTGAATTTGAAAATGGAACAATGCATTCTTTTCACTTAAATTTTAATACTGGAGGAAATGTAATGATGAACTGTTTTGGTAATAAAATCAAGAGAGTTGTAAAGATTGAAAAAGTATTAGACTGTGGAGGATGTGATGTTCAGCAAAGTAAAAGTTCATTTAATAATTCTAAAGAAATAGAAAATGAACTGATGAATATTGAAAATAAAGTAAATGTTTATCCTAATCCAGCAAGTGAGTTTTTATCATTTGAAGGAGAGAATCTAAAAACTTTATCTATTCAATTATTTGATAATAATCATAAGATTTTAATTGAAAAGAATAGTTTAGAAGAAAATTTAAATATTGATTTTTTGAAGTCTGGAATCTATTTTTATGAAATTAAAAACAGTGATGGATATAAACAGAGAGGTAAAATTATAAAAAAGTAATTTAATTAATTTTTACGAATTTATTTATAGCCTTCGTGATGAAGGCTTTTTTGTCTTTTTGAACTATTGGTGTTTATATTTTAAAATTCTATGCAAGAATATATGTATAAATAATTGTGGTTAAAAAATGTTATATAAATTACTTATGGAACGTTTACAGCACGATAGCTTTGAGAATAATTGTTTTGAGTTGTTGTTTATAATAAGATATTTAAAAAATATTTGCACTACGTAAAATAATTGCGTACTAATAATGAAATCTTTGTAAAGAAATAAAAACGTTCTTTTAAATACTAAAAATGAGTCAACAAGGTCAAGTATAAGTTACTTCAAATTTTTTTCCAGAAAACACACTTGTACGATTATCAGTTGATTCATCTTTTGGGGCAGTAGCTCAGTGGTAGAGCAGGTTAGTTTATACATTATCAAAACGTCAGAACTAGTTGGACAATAGCAACATACTTCAATCAGGTTAGACTTCTTCGGAAGTCTTGGTTCGAGTCCAAAAATGTTGGTACATTTTCAAATAGCGTTTTGGTCAATTCAAACTTACTTCAGCGCTTTTAACGCCCAGGTCATGGGTTCGAATCCCATCTGCTCCACTATAGAAGGTCAAAACTAACTTACTTCAACCACAAACTTAAAATTTGTCATGCTAGTTAGCCTATTATCTTCTAGAATTAAGGTCAAGTGCTTCTTACTTCAAACTCTTTGGTAGAAAACAGAAGCACCATTATCTAATTTTTTTAAAAATAAATAAAATGAAAACAAACGAATTATTAAAAATCAGCTTGCGTCAAAACGCACTATACATTCCTAGTGAATTCATCACTGGAACAACAACAACGATTACAGGACCAACATCGGTTTTAGTAGCTAATGTATCCAAATTAGGATTTGCTTTTTCAGAAGAAGCTTTACAAGCTATTAATGCAGTGCATCCAATATATAAATTAGAAATTCAAGATACTATAAAAGAAGTAGTAGGAGTTAACAAAAACTGGACACCATTAGTAAAAAACTGGGAAATTCCAACAGGAGAGTCTTTGTATGATCATATTACTACTTTTTTTGCGAATGTTTTTAAAACCAATAAAGGAACCACTTTAGCATGTGGACATATTATTCCTGCGAATACGTTTCCATTAGAGCGTTATAATGGTTGTCCTTATTGTGGTACTCCATTTGAGTTTGATACTACTAAACAAGAAGGACAAGGTAGTAAAATGAAAGTATTGGAGCTTTGGACTGAGAAAGAGTTAAACGAATTTTATCATTCGTTATTAAGTTCTAAAACCGCTTTAGATGCTACACAAGTAGATAGTTTGAAGGGATTGTTGTCTTATTTGCCTTTGCCAAGCGAAGTGAAAATTGGAATTAAAGAAACGATGATGTTAGTGATTGATACGTTAATCGACTTGGATAAAGAAGAAAAGGCAAGTTCTCTTTTTACTTCTCCAACGGATATTTTACGTTATTTATGGTACAAGAAAACCAATTTATTACAGATCATTGAACCAAAAACAATCATCAATAGAATTGCTAGTAATAACCAACATTTCTTTGTTGCTGCTGATAATAGTGCGAAAGCGAAATTGATTACAGCAATAGATTTGAAATTAAAATATTCAAGAAAGGAATGTTTAATGGTAGCTACATGGTTGAATAATTTACCATTAGAAGCAGAAAAAGCATGTGAAATGATGCATCCAAAAAGAGCAATGTGGGTGCGTTTTATTAGAGCTTTGCGTTTGTCAGAATATAGTAAGAGAAAAGGATTTGAAGCTTTGAAAACATTGTTAGATGTATTTTATAATCAAACGTATGAAGTGTGGCAAGGAAAAGTAAATTATTTCCGTTTAAAATCGGATGCGGCTACCACTTTTGCTCTATTACAAGAAAGACCAGGTTTGTTTGCTCGTTCTTTGTTCTCTAATATGTTATGGTTTGGACCTGATGAAACGATAGCGGCTTTTGAGAAGATAATTGATAAAGTACCTGCTCGTTTGGTGTTTACGTTGAACATGTATGCACAAAACTACTTTGATAGCAACATACAAAGAAGTGTGAAACCTTTAGGTGGAGTAAACAAGAAAATTGGACCAAATAGATTGTTATCGTTGTACAATGAAGACCAATTAAAAGCGATGCAAAATCAAATTGAAGAGTTGTGCTTGTTGGCAATGGAGAAACGATTTGCAGCTCAAGAGAATGAGAACAAAACGATTTATATTGATCCACAATTATTCAATATGCCAGTGTCTATAGGAGATAGAAGTGAGAGCATACAAGATTTACCAGTAGCCTTAATGGGAACACGTTTTCCAATAGCAGGCAATACTGTACGATTGTTTATGCAATGGGGACAAGGTTTACCAGCACAACATTTGGATATGGATTTGAGTTGTCATATTGCGTATGCAGATAAAACAGAGATTTGTTCGTATAGCCAATTGCAAGCAACAGGTTGTACGCATAGTGGAGATATAAGAAGTATTCCAAATCAAATAGGTACTGCCGAATATATCAATATTGATGTAAATGCACTAGCTTATGCTGGAGCCAAATATGTAACTTTTACTTGTAATGCTTATAGTAATGGAAGTATTACACCTAACTTAGTTGTAGGTTGGATGAATAGTAAATATCCAATGACTATTTCAGAGCGATCTGGTGTAGCATACGACCCTTCTTGTGTAGATCACCAAGTAAGAGTAACTCAAAATGTGGCTAAAGGTTTAGTTTTTGGTGTACTTGATGTAGCCAAAAGAGAAATCGTTTGGTTAGAAATGACTTTTGGTGGTCAAGTAGTTCAAGGTTTGGATTACAAAGGAGTACAAGCTCTATTAGCTAAATTATCGAGCAAATTGAATATTGGTAGTTTGTTAACTATAAAAGCAAAGGCTCAAAAATTACAAATTGTAGATTCACTTGATGCGGATGAAGTTTACGACCAAAAATGGGCCATTAATGCAGCTGCCGTAACGCAGTTGTTAGTAGATTAATCAAAACCTCGGAATTCTTATTTCGAGGTTTTAAATAACCTTAGAAATAATGAAAAAAGAGAATACAAATAAAAATATAGTTCATGGAATAGTTCATGCCATACAAATAATAGGTATGGTGACTAGTATAGTAGGCTTAAGTAACTTAAATGTTAATAGTAAACCACCAAAAAATGCTTTTTTGGATGATATACATAAACACATGGCTAAAGTAAAATTAGATGAAATGAAAGTAAAGAATGAGAAAAACAAAAATGCAATAGCATTTGATTCCATCTTTATAGCAATGAAAAATAAAAAATGAAAACAACAGAAAAAATAATCATCATAGATTTAGAAGCAACTTGCTGGAACGGTCCAGTACCTAAAGGGCAAGTTAATGAAATAATAGAAATAGGTATTTGTGAATTAGATACTCTTTCTGGAGCGATTACTAAAAATAAAGGAATCCTTATTAAACCAGAACATTCAACGGTAAGTCCGTTTTGTACAGAACTGACCACAATTACGCAAGAATTATTGGATAATGAAGGAATGTCTTTTGAAGATGCCATTGAAATGCTGGAACAGGAATACCAACCCGATCAATACACTTGGGCAAGTTATGGTCAGTACGATTTGAACATGCTTAAAAAACAATGTTCCTACAGGAAAATTAGTTACCCTATGGGAAGTCATCACATTAACGTAAAAGAATTGTTTAGTGAAGTGAAAGGACTGAATAAAAAAGTAGGTATGAACGGAGCGTTGGACATTTTAAATATTCCATTAGAAGGCACACACCACAGAGGTGTAGATGATGCCAAGAATATTGCTAAGATACTGCATTGGTGTCTTGAGAATGAGTGATTAGTCCTTAGTAGTTAGTTCTTAGTGAATAGTCATTAGCTATTAGGATTACTATAATAAAATACTCTTGATGTGCCTTTACTGAAGTTTTCTATCATTAGATTTTCTTTGGTAAAGGTTTTATTTGTAGTATAATTAGTCTAAAAATAATTTGAAAATTGAACAAATACTATATATTTGTTTTTATTAACCTTACAGAATATGATTTTAACGATAGACGTTCATTATAAAACTGATTATGCCAAAACCGTTTTGCTATTTTTTGAAAATTGGCAAAGTGAAACCCCTAGTAATGTAGTGACACATATTACAAAAGACGTGATGGAGTATGAACCGGGTTCTTTTTACAAAAGAGAATTGCCTTGTATTATGAATGCCTTAGAAGAAGTTTCCTTAGAAGAATTGGAAGCAATTATTATTGACGGGCATATTTATGTAGATAATGATGGAAAATATGGTTTAGGAGGTCATTTGTATGAAGCCTTGGATAAAAAATTTCCCATTATTGGAATGGCAAAAACATCCTTTCAAAGCAACACTGAAACTGTAGTTGAAATTTTACGAGGAGAAAGTAAAAATCCGTTGTTTGTATCTGCTATTGGTTTAGAGAAAGAAGTCGTAGCTCATCATATTAAAAATATGTTTGGAGAGTATAGACTGCCATATTTATTGAAATTAATGGATCAGATAACGAAGGAGGAGTAATGACCGACAAAAAAATACCCTTTTTAGATACTATCTATCATTTGCGTTCTAGAGAACATGCGATTATCTATGATAAGAAGTTGGATATTTCAAAAGAAGAAGAAAAGGAAGTTATTGAACTTCTCAGGGATGAATATGAAAAAGAGAAACTCAATTATCCTTTTCAAGCTCCTGATTTTGATGAAGTTGCAGCTTTGTGGGGAAGTAAGATAGTATATTTTACAACGCAATTGGTCTTAAATAGAGAAGATACAGCTAGTAAAATAAGTACGTTGTTTCCAGATTTTGGCAAACCTATGACGCCTTCTGCAATGCTTTCAGCCGATTTGTGTTTGCGCTTTTTACCGCAATTGCTTTTACAATTACAACACATGGATGCAGATGATGTGATTCTTCCTGTATTAGAACAAAAACTAAAACAGTTTCCTTATTCTGGAATAGGATATGAAATGAATTTAGAAAATATAGACTTAAGTATTGTTTTATCCGATTCTTGTTTAACGCAATTATTTTTAGATAGAGTAACGGAAAAGAAAGATAAAAATAGAGGAAGTTTAGAAGTAATTAAACCCTTGCTTTTAGCCAATTTTGGCGATTATAAAACGATTTTTTGGAACGAATTGTAAATTATTATTGATATAAATGAACACACTACATACTTTAAACGCCCTTTTAAAACATATAAAAGAAACCTTCATCGGTAAAAACGAAATTGTCGATTTGCTTGGTATAAGTTTATTGGCTAGAGAAAATGCTTTTTTGTTAGGTCCTCCTGGAACAGCAAAGAGTGCTATTGTTAGAGCTTTATCTAATGGTATCGAAGACGGTAAAAACTTCGAATACCTATTAACCCGTTTTACAGAACCAAATGAAATTTTTGGTCCTTTTGATATTCGAAAGTTAAAAGACGGTGAATTGGTTACCAATACCGAAGCCATGATGCCAGAAGCGTCTATGGTTTTTTTAGATGAAATTTTCAATGCCAATTCGGCTATTTTGAATAGTTTATTGATGGCTTTGAACGAAAAAATATTCCGTAGAGGTAAAGAAACAAAGAAATTGCCAGCCTTAATGTTTGTGGGAGCGAGTAATCTATTACCAGAAGACGAAGCATTAAACGCTTTGCTAGACCGTTTTTTACTTCGCGTAAAATGTGATTATGTAGATCCTGATTTATTGAACGAAGTACTTTTAGCGGGTTGGAAATTAGAAAATAAAACAGATGAAACAACTCCAACTATAAAAGCAGATGAAGTGAGAGAATTGCAAGCAGCAACACGAAAAGTAGATTTGTCACCTATTCGTAAAGAATATGTCGATTTAATTCATTCGTTGCGTAATGCAGGAATCAATGTTTCCGACCGTAGAGCGGTTAAAATTCAAAATTTAATTGCGGCAAGTGCTTTTATTTGTGGTAGGGACACTGCTATTTTATCGGATTTGTGGGTGTTGAAATACATTTGGGACACCGAAGAACAAGTTGAGGTTTTGGAAGGTATTGTGAATCATGTGATTGAAAAAGATACTAGTGAAAAAGCCCATCCACAAGCAGTTTATAATAAAGTTCCTGATGCAGAAGAGGTAATGAAAGAAGTGAAGTATTTGTCAGAGAAATGGAACGACGGTACCTTGTCTTTTGAAGAGCAGAATATCATAAAAGATAAATTGCGCTATGTGCAAACCCGTTGTGATTGGATTAAAAACCCAGAACAAAAGAAATACATTCAAGAGGAAATTGAACAATTGTGGCAGAAAATGCTTAAAACATTTGCGTAATGTACTATGTGGAATTACATAAAAGTCATTTGGAATATTTAGCTCCTATACGTCATTGGGACAATTTGAAATTGGCTTTTGAAGGAGAAAGGGCTTTTATTAAAGACTTTACTCCTTTGCAAATTAACGATGTCGTTTTGCTACAAATTCCGCACATTATAGTGTATGAATTGAAAGAGCAATTGTTGTTTCGTAAGGACAAATTAGTACCTACGAAAAAATTACCTTCTGCTTTGTTGTGGATGCCTATTTTGAATGCTTTGCCTATTGATTTACCGAAATACAATATGAATTATTTTGGTATTCATGACAAAATAGACATCAAGATAGTAAAAAGTGAAGCCGAACAAAAGCCTTATGGAGTAATCACTAAATTGGAAAATGTAAAAGGGTATATTGAAACACTACCGCAAGTACGTTTGCAGAATTTAAAATGGATAATCATTGAAGATAGCATATTGTTTTTAGGTACACCTTTGTTACCTATTAAAGGACAAACGTATTGGTTAAAAGACAATTGTTTGTTTCCAACAGGTTATGCCTTGGAATTTGATGTTTTGTTTCCAATTATAAAAAAACAACTCAACCCGAATAATGACAGTATGCTTTTGTTTCAAAATAATAACAGCTATTTGTCTATTCCTTTGAGTGATTGTAAACCTTTAAGCCTTAGCTCGTTTCGACTAACGGTAAACGAATAAAAAAATGGATTTTAATAAATATTTTCAACAATATGAGGATTACTTTTGGAAATGTAATTTCCATTTTGACGAAGCTGATAATTTTCGTTACGTTTTTGAATCATTAGATGGTACATCGATAGCGTATAAAGAATATGTTACAGAAGTTTTAGAATTACTTTCGGATGATTGTATTCCACCTTTTGGTTCATTGTTGTTAGCTATTGTAGCTACCAATTCAAATAGTGAAGCTTTATTAGTTACTTTACATCATTATGCTAAATCGAAGGAACGGGCTAGTTCATTTCCTAATGCTAATTTGTATCGAGTAGGTGCTGCTTTTGATTTTTTAAAAATATTAGCGAGTTTACCTGAAGAGTACAAAACAGGTGATAATCGTATTTTACTTTTTAAAACCATTTTTGAAAAATGCCATAATAGAGTTGGTAGTGAAACTGCTAAGAAGCTAATTAGTGATTTTAAAGATATTAAATCAGATTATTTAGAGATAATTGGATCAATTCCTTTCAATGATGCCAATTTTATAAAGGACTTTAGAACGATTGCTTTATTAAAACAAAAGTTTCCTACTAAAGAATCTTTACTCAAAGCATTAACAGCTTTACCTGAACCTGAAAAAATAGAAGAAGTATTAGAAGAAGAAGTTTCTCAACCTTTAGAGTCGAACAAGACAATTGATTTTATAGAAGAACTAATTCAAGAACAAAAAACGTTTCAAGTAGGTAGTTTAATACAACGCATTTGGTCTGGATTGAATATTCCATTTCATCATAATGTACCAAGTCAACAACCTATAGGAGGTGTTTCTGATTTAACGAATAAAGGTGATTTCGATAAGTTGTTATTGTCTGAGTTTGCCAATGATGACATGGTTTTCATGTCGCGTTTGGCTAATAATGAAGCCTTATACATTCAACGAGAAATTCCACCACAAGACAATAAGAAAGTACGTGTTTTGTTGCTCGATGTTTCGTTAAAAAATTGGGGAAACCCAAAAATAGTAGCTTTTGCTACAGCTTTAGCGATTGCAAAACATCCAAAAACCGATATCGAATGTGTGGTATATGCCTTTGGTAAGCAATATACACCAATAAAAATAGATACAGTAAGCCAAGTAATTGCTAGTTTGCAACAATTGAGTGGAGGATTAGATGGAGGAGAAGGTTTAGAGCAGTATTTTGAAAAAGAATACGGAAGTCTTAAGGAGGTAGAATTATTCGTGTTTACTCAAGAAGAAAACTTTGAATCAATACCTTTTACTAAAGTAATTAACGAACATTTTGATAAGATTAATTTCATCGTCACAACTACTGCTTCTGGAGTAATTGATACTTATAAAGTAAAAAATAAGGTAAGAAAACATATAAAAAAGATACAATTGCCTTTAGAAGAATTATGGAGTAAAAAACCAGTATTACAAACTAGAGTAATTAAGAGTAGGAATCAAGGAGAAGTGCCTATTTTATATCCTGTAGAACGAAATTATAATAATGTATTTCATTATGAAGGGCAATTCTATTTGTATTTTAATACCAGTTTGTTTGCTTTTCAAGAAGAACCACTCAGTAAAGGTTTTGCAAAAATAGCGAGTGCTATTCCTTTTATTACAGGGCAATATTCGTTGTACAAAGATAAAAAAGGAGTCTTATTTTTAGTAAATTGGATAGCCGAAGAAAAAACACTTTATTACTATGATTTGGAACGGAAAACTACTGAAGCTAAGGTAATAACAGTTAATACCATAAATCCGTTAATCCTTTTTTCAAAGGAAAACAATATTTATCTTTCAGATGGGGAATTATTTTACAAAATTACCGATGCGTACGATTGTATTGTAACGGCTCACGATGCTGTAAAAGAGTGCTTTAAGGGATATGTGATTAAAAATAAGGAGTTTGTGTACAATTTTAGAAACAATACTAAAAAATATACTTTACTCAAACGATTTAAGGAAATTAAGATAAGTAATAATTTGCTTATTATTAATGGTAAACAGTTGCATGAAGTTACTTTTTTTGATGGTTATGAAGGTTATACCGAAGACACAATTTATTTTGAAGAACGTGTTTCATTACTATTAAAAAAGCATGGAAACAATAGATCTAAAGTAGTACAATATTTTATTCATAAATTGAATTTAACTAAAACTGAAATATTTGAATTCAAAACTGAAATAATGGTAATACAAGAGAATTTAACTAATGTTGAAGCGCAAAGTATAAAGGCTGATTTAGAAAATTTAGGAGCGACTTGTTATATTGAAACAACGCATTTCATGTCTAAAGATGGAAGTATTATTAAAAGTAATAATGGAATTTTAGAATTAGAAAGCAGTAATACCAGTATTCCAAAAATGTATATTCCATTTGTTTTAGATTTTAAAACAGCAATGTCAACCGATGAAATATTTGTAGGTAATCCTTATTTTTTACCAGAAAAAAATGATTTAAAAATTATTGAAGTACAAGAATTCCACGATAAATACTACAAACCATTCATTCAGTATATTATAGAACATGAAGCTAACGTTACAACCGTATAAAAGAAACAAATATCCTATTGCAGGAATTGTGATAAAAGGCAATACTCCTTTGGTATGGTTGCAAAACCTGCAAGAGTTGGGTATTGCTATCGCTTCCTATGCTTGTTATCCAATTCCTAGTTCAGTAGCAAACGAACTATATGGTTGTTTGGTTGTACTTCCTGTAAATACAATTGAGAAGGAGCATGCTCATTTACAAGTACAACTGTATGAAGAAAAAGTATTTATTCCAGAATATGCTATAATTGCTCCTTTTTTATCTAAAGAAGAAGGGAATAAAATTTTGGGAGAGCATTATCATTTTTTACATCCAGAATTGGGTTTAATCGAACTAGAAGAAGCGATTGATTGGGTAACAATTTTAAATCCTTTTAGAAAAATTAATGTAAGGCTAAAAACACCTCATTCAGGTATTTTTATTCCAAAACAATTGCGTTCGGTTCATGTGGAATATGATGAAGCGACCATTTTAGAAGCATTAGAAAATCCGTTAACAGAAGAAGAACAGTTAGAAAAATTACCTTTCGATATGAAAAAACTAATAGCAGGTAATAAAAAAGAAATGGAGAAGTTTTTAGCTTTTATGGATAAAAATCCAGAATTAGCGATGAAATATGCAATACCCTTAGATACTTTAGGTACATCTAGAGGAGATAACGCTGGAGTGTTTCAATTTGGAGGTAGTTTTAAAGAATCTTTTTCTCGCTTTTTTGGTTGGACAGATAATGCTGGCAATCCAATTGCTCAAAATGCGAGTGAAAAAAGTTCAAAGATTGTGAATATTATTTTACTAGTTATAGGGGTTTTCTTTATGTTTAACATTATTAAGTATTTTGCTAATTACAGCATTTCCCATTCAAAAAGCTTGTCCGATGATTATTTAGTATCCTCAACGGGTAATAAGTTTGTACTTTTTCTATTTGTTGCAATTTGTATTGGTGGTATCATTCGTTTAGGGATGCGATCCAAGTTCGATTTTAAAGGAAAATCAGCTACAATAAATAAAGTACTAATGCTTTTGATTCTTGTGGTTTCATTGTATTATTTAATTAGTTTTATGTATGCTAACTTTGGACTTACAAAATGGTATTCTATATTGACTTTAATTTTTATAGCTACGTTAATTAATGATTTGTTCAATATAGAAAAAGATATATTTAAAGATAAAGACAAAGATGGAAAATAAACGTTCTTTCGAAAAGAAGGTTATGGATGTAGTATTCATAATCCTCCTCACTAAAGTAATATATTCTTTAATTTCTGGATTCTATTTAGGAAGTAATGATTTTGTAATTTTAATGCTTACAACAGTTGTAATTTCTCTGGTCTTGTATAAAGTATTAAAGAGATTAAGTAATTCAGGAGAAAGTATTAATAGATCAGATAATGGTTTGGGTTCAAATGTATTGTTAGAAACCAGTGTTTTTAATAAAATTGAACAAAAATATAGAAGTTTAGCAGAAGAATATGTTGCACAAAAAGAATATAAAAAAGCCGCTCATGTATACATGAAATTGTTAAAAGATAATTATACTGCGGTTAATGTTTTGTATGATGGTGAGTTGTATATAGAAGCAGCAACAATTAATTTAAAATACTTAAAAAACGAAACCAAAGCAGCAGAATGTTTTGAAAAAGGAAAAGCATATACAGAAGCGTTACGTTTATATGAAAAGACTAATAACTTTGAAAAAGTGGGCGATATGTATGTCAATTTAAACGATATAGAAAGAGCACATAAAGCCTATTATAAAGTTACCGATGATAGTGTAAACAGAGGGCAGTATGTAAAGGCCGCACAAATTTTACGAGAAAAGATAAAAGCACCTAAAGAAGCGCAAGAATTATTATTAGATGGTTGGGACAAGAATCTGCAAAGGCAAGAATGTTTAACAATTTATTTTCAGCATTTAGAACAAAAAACATCTTTAGAAGAAGAAATTCAGATAATTTATGATACTAAAACAAATGTGAATAATAGAGAAACTTTTATTCAAGTAATTAAAAATCAGTTTGGAAAAAATAATACTATTAATAAAAAAATACGAACGATAACCTATGAAGTGGTAGCACAACTGATAGAGAAGAAACCAGAGATTGTTTCTGAATTGAATTACTTGAATACTCAAAATACAACATTCACAAAAGATGTAATGAAGTATAAATTAAGTAGTAGAAGAACAAATGGGTAATAATAAGAATATACTCTTTCATAATACTTAAAAAACTGTGTAAGCGATTATTTCTGACTTACACAGTTTTTATTATAGTGTTATTCTATTTTTGTGGATAAGTATAATTAAACATCCATCGGATTCCAAATTTGTCTAAACAGCAACCCCAATAATCACCCCAAAACATATCTTGCATAGGTTGAATTTCTGTAGCTCCTTCAGATAATAAATTGAATAAACGATCTGTTTCTTCTTTTGAATCGGGTTCTAAATTTATACTAGTATTATTTCCAATAATGACTTTATGTCCCATTGATTCTAACATATCTGTTGCCATTAAATGAGTTCCTCCTAAAATAGGTAAACATACATGCATTACTTTGTTTTGCTCACTTTCAGGGAATGGAGGCATTCCTTCTTGTATAGGAACATCTTTGTTGTACATAATTTTCCCTATAAATTCCGTTTTAAAGATTGTTTTGTAGAAATTAAATGCTTCTTCTGTTTTGCCTTGAAAATTTAAATAAATTGATACTTTTCCCATGATATGTATAGTTTAATTGTTTTCTGTATAGTTTTTAAAATTATCTAAAATAGCTTGCCAACCTGTTTGTTGCATTTCAATTGGATTTTGTGTCTCAGCTTCAAAAGTCTCTGTTATTTTTATTTGATCATCAGTAGATTCAAATAGGATTTCAACAATTCTATTGTCATCAATAGTATATACTATTTTTTCATTTGTTTCTATTTCGTTATAAGTTCCTCCAAAATCAAAACTCATTGATCCATCTTTTGAGGCCATAGTATAAACAAATTTTCCTCCAACAGTAAAATCATTTTCTGCTTTTGGAGTATGCCAATCTTCGGAAGCATTGTTCCATTTTATAATATGTTTAGGTTCTGTCCAGTAACGCCAAACTTTCTCTTTTGAGGCATTTACAAGTGTTGTAATTTTAATTTTAGTTTTCATTGTATACATTTTTTAATTTTTGGCAATCTATTTTTTTCATTTGCAACATAGCATTCATTACACGTTGCTGTTTTTAGGTATTATTTAGTTTTGTATTTATAAATATAAAAAATCTTATTACAAATATCCATATTCTTTATGTAACTAATAGTCTATAATTATGACATTATATAGGTGTAATTGCGACAATTTTTTTATTGTATTGTGCGATTTTAATATTTTTAATACTGTGTTAATTTTATTTAATACTTTTAATTTTTAGTATATCAATTATAAATAATAATAAAAATGGTAATTAGATTCTTTTTTTGTTCCATTATAATAATGCTTTGTTCGTGTACACGTGGATTAAATAAAAATACAATAGTAGGAATTCAGCCTTATGCTGGTTTTTCAAAAGGTAAAGCAGATACTATTGCAATAACAATTTCCGAATTTTATAAAGTTAAAACAATTGTATTGCCTGAAATTAAATTACCAAAAGAGGCTTTTATCCAAATCAAGTCAGCTAGATATAGAGCCGATAGTATCATTAAAATTCAGAATAAAGCTAAAGCAGACACTCTAGATTTTATTATAGGTATAACTCAAAGCGATATATCTACAACTAAAAAAGATAAATCGGGAAAAACAAGAGAACCAAAGTACAAATATGAAGATTGGGGAATTATGGGATTAGCTTATTGTCCAGGAAATAGTTGTATTGTTTCCACTTTTCGATTGCAACATAAAAATTCTATGATTCATTTTACAAGATTGAAAAAAGTTGCGGTTCATGAATTTGGGCATAATCTGGGTTTACCACATTGTTCCAATAAAAAATGTGTTATGACAGATGCGGTAGAAAGTATTAAAACTATAGATAATACAAAATTAACACTTTGTGAAGTATGCTTTAATAGGATATAGTTTAATAGTTAATTGTTTTATCAGTAATTCTATTAACACTTTTAATTTTCGAATAATAACAAACAAAGCGTTTTTATTATTGGTTTGTGTTGTTTGTTGTGATTTATAAAAATGAACGTCTATACGTTAATATTATCTTAATGTCTCATTTTTATTTAAGATAATTATACCAATCTTTTTTAAAAAAATTATCTTCGCAGAACTAAAGAAATATTATAATATGAAAAAAGTTTTATTATCGCTTATTGCATTTTGTATGCTTGTACCTTTTTCGGTAAAAGCGGACGAAGGAATGTGGTTTTTAATGTTTATTGAACGATTAAATCACCGCGACATGCAAAAAATGGGCTTGCAATTAACGGCTGAAGAAATTTACAGTATTAACAATCACAGTTTAAAAGATGCGATTGTACAATTTAATGGTGGATGTACTGCAGAAATGATTTCAAAAGACGGTTTAGTTTTAACAAATCATCACTGTGGATACGATGCTATTGCAGAATTATCATCAGCAGAAAAAAATTATTTAAAAGATGGTTATTGGGCAAAAAATAGAGCAGAAGAGTTAAAACCTTCTAGCTTATACGTACGTTTCTTTGTTCGTATGGATGATTGCTCAAAAAGAATATTATCGGTTGTAAATCCGAATATGAGTGAAGCAGATAGAGAAAAAGCTATCAATGCAGAAATTGCAAAAATTGAAAAAGAAAATAATGAAGGAGGGAAATATACTGTTTCTGTTCGTCCGTTTTTTCAAGGAAATGAGTATTATTATTTTGTATATCAAGATTATAAAGACGTTCGTTTAGTAGGAACACCACCAGAAAGTTTAGGTAAATTTGGTGGAGATACAGACAACTGGGAATGGCCACGTCATACAGCCGATTTCTCAATGTTTAGAGTATATGCAGATGCTAATGGTAATCCAGCAGAATATGCAACTAGTAATATACCTTTACAACCAAAACACCATTTACCAGTAAATATTGGTGGAGTTCAAGAAAATGACTTTGCTATGATTTTAGGTTACCCAGGAAGAACAAACCGTTGGATGCCTGCTGGTGGAATTGAACAAAATGTAAAATTTGCTTATCCAGCTTGGGTTGAAGGTTCAAAAACTGGAATGGATAACATGAAAAAATACATGGTGCAAAGTGATGCGTTAAATCTTATTTATGCTTCTAAATTTGCAGGTGTTGCCAACTATTGGAAAAACCGTCAAGGAATGATTGATGCGTTATCAAAGTTTGGTACAGCTAAAACAAAAGCAGCTCAAGAAGCTAAATTTCACAAATGGGCAAACAAGAAAGCAAATAAAGCAAAATACGGAAATGTAGTGCCTACAATTAATGCGTATTATGCAATGACTAATGAAAAAGCACAACATGATAACTATTTAATGCAGTTATTTAGAACATCGGCTTTTGGAACAGTTGCTAGAGGCTTAGGAAGACAATTAGATATTTATACAAAAGCAGATGCTACAAAGAGAGCACAAATGGCTCCAATGATTATAGAAATGGCTGAAGCAATGCATAAAGAATTACATATTCCTGCGGAAAAAGATATTTTAGCAGCTCAATTGAGTTTATATAATAAGAAAGCAGGTTATACTTTAGCACCAATAGTTATAAAATTAGCGAAAGAAAACAATGGCGATTTTACAAAATATGTAAATGAAGCTTTTGATTCAAGTATTTTTACTTCTGTTGATAAAGTAAAAGCATTTTTAGATACACCATCAGAAGAATCACTTAAAAATGATTCATTATATGCTTTAACTAATGATTTATTGAATCATTACTTGTCGAAAAGTGATGAATTAGTAAAAGCACAAAATGATTTTGGAGCTTCTTTCCGTTTATTAGTAGAAGGTTTAAGAGAGTCTAAAATAGGAGAGATTAAATATCCAGATGCTAATTCAACTTTACGTTTAACTTATGGAAAAGTTCGTGCATTGCCAACAGACAAACGTAATGATGCAACGATTAATAACTACACAACGTTAGAAGGACAAGTTAAAAAATACAAGAAGGGAGATTTAGAATTTGATTTACCTACTAGAGTATTAGAAATGAATGCTAAAAAAGAGTTTGGTCGTTTTGCGGATAAAGATGGTTCTTTACACGTAAATTTCTTAACTGATAACGATATTACAGGAGGAAATTCAGGTTCTCCAGTATTAAATGGTAAAGGAGAATTAATTGGTTTAGCATTTGATGGAAACATTGAAGCTATGGCTGGTGATGTTATTTTTGATAAAAACTTACAACGTACAATCAATGTTGACATCCGTTATGTGTTATGGGTAATTGAGAATTTCTCAGGAGCGAAAAACATTGTTGATGAAATGACAATTGTGGAGTAATTTTTGACCTAATAAAATGAAAGCGATCTGAAGATATTCAGGTCGCTTTTTTTTTTGATATAAAGTCTATTACTAACTATCAACCATTATTCTTAAATAATAAGAAAGGGTGAATAAACCTTTATGAAACAGGTTGAGTAACTCGGAACTAATCCTATTGCTAGCTCTAATTTTGTGATATAAATAAATAAAATATATTACAATGAAAAAATTAATCATTACGAGTTTGCTTCTTGCCAGTTTATTTTCAAATGCACAGCCTTATCAATTAATTAATGGAGGATTTGAAAATATTTATGGTACACAAACAACTACAGTTTCTAATTATGATGGATTTAAGCAAAATAATTTAGGACCAAGTTGGTATACTATAACAGGATCACCAAGATCAGAAGCTAGTGGTTTTGCACAAGTAAATGCTCCTACTGGAAACCGATTTGCGCATGCATACCATAAAATAACTCATATGGGTAAATGGAATAGAGAAGGACAAACTTTTTATATGTATTATCCAATGAAGCAAGGAGTAACTTATACTGTTAGTTTTAAAATGTTAACAAAAGGAGTATTCGATCATTTGTACATTATGGCTACTAATGATGCGAAGCCTAATCATAATATTTCATTAAGTTCTCCTCAAGAGATGGATCTTAACCTTAATAATTCTGTAAATACAATTTTTCCATATACAGATATTCAAGTGGTAAAGAATATAACATCACCTTCTATTAATACTTGGTCTACTGTAACATTTACATTTACACCAGCGAAAAATTATACGCAATTAGTTTTTGCTCCTTATATAGATATTCCAACGAGTAATTTTACAATGAGAAACATGGATTTGTTTTTAGACGATGTAGTTATAGAAAGTAATGGCAACCCAAGCCTAGTTGGACCAAGTAATGTAGGTATGGCATTGAATGGGTTAAGTGCAGATACTAATATTGGTATTTTTACTTGTAGTGGTGAATCGGTAATTTTAGATGCTACAGGTACAGTAGATACTTATTTGCCTTTTAATTACTTTATCGAAATACATAAAAGAGATGCAAATGGAAATACTTCACAATGGGTTAATAATTGGTACTCTGGATTGCCATCTGATGCACCAATTGATTTATCACAAGTATATAATACTCTTGGAGGATATAATTTCACTGCTCCAGAAGGAACTACAGTAGAATATAGAGTAAAATTAGCTATAAATTCTGGTGCTTCCAATGGTTGGTTTGAGAAAACGATGAGAATTATTGTGAAAGGTGGACCAAGCTTTAATTTTGGTGTAAATATGATTAACCAATTAGGCCAACCTACCACTAGGAAAGTAAAAGGATTACCAGCAGGAAATTATACTTACAAATGGTATGAAGGAACAACGACAACAAGTACTGTAATAAGTACAGCTAATGAAATAGGAATCGTTAAGACTCAAAACGGTGTTTATCCTTATACTGTTGTAGTTACAGATGTGAATACTGGTTGTACAACAACAAAAACAACAAATGTTATTTATCATGATACAGTAGTACTTGATCCAAATGGTGAATTAGGTTTTGGTAAAATGAAGGATAATAATTTAGAAAATAAAGATTTATTTGTAATATATCCAAATCCAGTATCTTCGGTTTTAAATGTTCATTCTAAAAGTAATTTCGATACTGTAGAAATTTATAATTTGCAAGGGAAAAAAGTAATTACATCAAAAGAGAGAGCTATTACTATTTCAGATTTGAATGAAGGGGTATATTTTATTAAAATTTATAAAGGAGGAAAAATAATCTCTAGTAATAAGTTTGTTAAAAAATAATTGTAACCTATTTATAAAATTAGAAATGCTGCTCAAAAAGAATAACTATATTTTCTTTTTGAGCAGCATTTTTTTTATAAGAAGTATTGTTTAATATTTTCCACTTAACAATTCTCCACCAATAGTAGATTTAGCTTCAATGCCAATTTTTTTCATCATTTCATAAGTAGTACAAACAGCAGCAGATGTTACAGGAATACCACATTCTGATTGAATGATGTCAATAGCTTCTAAAGAAGGCATTTGCACACAGGCAGAAACGACCAATACGTCTACATTTGTTAAGTCTAATTGTTTGTAAATCTCTAATAAATTCATCGGATTTTGAGCGGCTACCTCTAAATTATCAGGAATTTCTAAAGCAATACTTTCTTTTACTTTTATGCCTTGGTGTTCAATATAATCAACAACCATATTGGTTAAAGGTCTCATATAAGGTGTAATAATTGAAATTTGTTTTGCACCTAATACTTTTAGTCCATTAATTAAAGCTCCAGCAGAAGTTACAATAGGAGTAGGGAAATCATTTGCAATTGTTTCTTGATGTAGATTTACTTCGGAAACACAATGATAACCACGTCCCATACTCATAATCGCTACCAAGCACGCATAACCCATAACATCCACATGAGCATCTGAAAGCTCTTGTGCACATTTTAAACTCATGGCATCCATTGCTTCGAGTTCTTCTTTGGTTACTTTTTTCATTCGCATTCTACTACTGTGAAACGTAAAACGTTCTGGTAAAATAGTTTCGCGAGAACGAAAGATTGCTGGTATTTCGGTTTCCATCGTTATATTTGAAGAAGGAACAATTTGACCTATTCTGTATTTTTTCATTTTTATATTTTTATAAATTGTAATGTAGATTTAGTAGCTTCTAAATGAATGAAATAGACTCCTTTTTCTAGAGATTCAATGTTTATAAATGTATTGTTATTAGTATTGCCAGAACTAATTTTTTTCCCTAAATAAGAATAAATACTATAATTTGTTAATTCTTGTAATCCACGAACCTGTATTACATTATTAGCAGGATTTGGAACAAGACTTAATGATTGATCCGCTATAGTGTTTTCATGTATACTTAATGTCCCCAATTGTAATTGGGATATTTTATCTCCAGAAGAATCTGAAATGAATAAATTACTACCAGAGATAGCTAAAGCTCTAGGGCCATTTAAGCCACTATCAACTACAATTTCAGGTGAAGCATTTGCAACTGATAGATCTATCTTAGAAACCCTTGCAACATTAGCTTGCGTAAAATAGAGTTCATTATTGTATACAGTCATTCCTTGTGCATGTATACCATAAGAAAGAGCAGTTAAAACTGTAGCTGTAGGATTTGGGTTATTCGTATCAACTTTATAAATTTTATAATCATTATTCCCAGAAACATACAAATCATCTCCATTAAAAAACAAACCTTCTGGTGTATTTATAGTTACTACATCAGTTTTAACAGGATTTGATTCTGTGACATTAATTTTTACAATTTTATTATTAGATCTTTCACAAATATATAATTCATCTCCTTTGAAAGCTATTGAATAAGCACCAAGAGCATTTGAGAGCACTAATTCTGGAGTGGGGTTAGTTGCTGTTAAATCTATTCTAAAGATTTTATCAGTAGTATTTTGTGAAAAGTATAAATAATTAGTATGAATAGCAACACCATACATATTTATCATTCCTGATACTAAAGTTGTAATCTGATGAGTTGCATCTGTAAGATCAGTTTTTATTATTCGTTGTCCTGAACGTTCAACGATGTACAAATCATTATTGTGGGTTATTATATCTTGTGGCCAATCGATGTTGGTGACAACATCAGTAACTTGAGCATTATTTTTTAGGCTGATAATAAGAAGTAGTGATAATACAATTTTTTTCATTATAAGGTTTTTATTGGGATTCTAGTTTTTTAACTGCATTCTGGAAGACAAGGTGTTTTCCAAAAGAAGCATTCAATTAGTTAAAGTGTGTATTAAATCTCTTTTACCGTATTTACAATAGTTCCAATTCCTTCAACTGTAGCCTCAATTATATCGCCATCTTTCAACCATTCTTGCGGGTTTCTTCCAGCTCCTACACCAGCAGGAGTTCCGGTTGCAATGATATCGCCTGCTTCTAATGTAAAAACCGTACTTAAATCTTCAATTAAATCATTAATGTTAAAAAGCATAAACTTAGTATTTGAATTTTGTTTTTCAATACCATTTACTTTTAAAGATAAATCTAAGTTTTGAGGATTTTCAATTTCATCTTTGGTTACTATAATTGGTCCCATTGGTGCAAAAGTATCTTGTCCTTTAGAAACAATCCATTGTCCTGAACGACGGCAATCTCTTGCTGAAATATCATTGATAACGGTATATCCGAAAACATGATCTAGTGCATCGGCTTTAGAAACATATTTCCCTTTTTTACTGATTACAACAGCTAATTCTACTTCCCAATCTAATTGATTCGTAAGGTTTCTATTTAATAAAATATCAGTATTTGTTGCTGTAACAGTTGTAGGAGGTTTTGAAAAAATAACAGGTTGTTGTGGTAATTCTTTTGCAGTATCTAATGTTCTTGCACTTTCCGCAACATGTTCAGTATAATTTAATCCAATTCCAATGATGTTTTTTCTAGGATAAGGAATAGGTGCTAAAATAGTTATTTCTTCCATCTTATAACTAATTTGAGCTAATTGTTTTTCTGTTGTATCTTCTATTAGATTATTAATTTCATAAATGACTTCAAATCCCATATCAATTAGTTCTAACATATCACTTGGCAATGGGAAATTGGAAATATCTCCAAAATCTTCCATGTCAATAATTTGTTTGTTATAAATAAAGCCTAGTCTTGGTTCTGAAGTTTCTGTTTTATAAGTAAGTAGTTTCATATTTTTTAAGTTTGCTGTTATAAGTTAACAGTTTTTAATTTTTTTAAATTATTGTTTATACATTATTTGCATTTGTTATTTCTTGAACATCTCTGAATGTTTGACCATTTTTATTGACCCATTCAGTGAATCCATTTGAATTCCTTCCTAAAATCATATTTGAAGCAGCACTAGGGCTATTAAAAACAGTATCTTCCACAAAGATTAATTTACCTTTATCTTCAATCATTATTTCAGTTTCAACTAATTTTCTTCTCATATTTACATAGGTTTCAGTACAAGATTCTGAAAGCTCTTTTTTAGCTTCACTACCTTTAGTTACAATATAACCTTGATCAGTTTCTTTCATTGAAGCCTTGAAAGTTTTTGTTTTGATGAAATATGTTTCATGAATGGAATTAATATTTTCTGTTTGATTTTCATCAGATTGTTTGACAGTTGAAGATATTAAAAATTTAAAACCCATTACAGGTAAAATTAGTTTGATTTGTTCAAGGAAATATTCCATATCTGAAATATCAGCCTCATGCAATGTTGGTAAACTCGGAGAGTTTCCATTATCAATTTGAGCAGTTTTAGCTTCTATCGCAATTTGTACTAATCTTGACTCTAAATATCTAATTTGTGTTTTAGTTAATAACTCATCCTTACTAACAAAGAAAATTAATTCCTTAAAGTCTTTATTTGGGTCGCTTAAATGTTGTTTTAATCTATTTTTTATGTTTTCTGCTTCACCAATATATATTTTTTCATCAAAAGCATCATCAGTAGGATCGCCTTTTAAACAATAAATCCCAGGATTATCAAATTCACTTCTATTCATAATTTTATTTATAGAAGCTCTTGGACTATATATAGCTTTTCCAACCCAATTACCAATTTCACTCAATCTTGGACCATAAGCAGTTCCATCAATCATATATACAGTTAATTTTTTCCCCATTCTAATTTTAATTGATTATTGCTCTTGAAATTATTATTTAATTATTTGAAATCCATCGTTTTCAGTGTATTCTTTTCCTTGATATAAGCCTAGTTTTTCAATAACGGGTAAATCATTAAAATTAAACAAACAAGCATCTTCAGTTTCTGATGCGTTATGATGTTCATGCCAAGCCCATGATGGAACACAGAAAATATCACGTGTTTTCCAATCGAATCGTTTTCCATCAATGATTGTGTATCCTTTTCCTTTTGCACATTGATATACAAACGAACCAGTATGTTTATGAGCTTTTCCTTTAAAACCAGCAGGTAAAAGTTGCATAGCTGCACCCATAGTTTGCATTACGTGTCCTCCTGTCATAGGGTTAGAATATTGCATAATAACACCATCAAAAGGGTTAATTTTATTGCTTTTTGAAGCTTCAACTAAAGCAGGGTATACTTTTTTCCAAGAAAATTTGAATAAAGGAGAATAAGGTTTGTCCCAAACTTTATCAGCAGGAATTATTCCAGCAGTTCCATAATTGATAGGAGAATAGTTCAAGGGAACATCTAAAGGTTGTTTACCATCAAAGACAGCATAATCATTCGCTTCTAGAGCATTTATTAAAGGAATATCTAATCCGTCTTGCCAAATACAAGTTTTTCCATTTGGATCAACACCATGTTCATGCCAAGTGGAGTTTGGTGTAATCACAAAATCATTTACTTCAAACGTAATTTTATTTCCATCTACAACGGTATAACCACCTTCTCCTTCCATAATGAAACGTAGGGCAGAGGCTTTGTGTTTATGAGCCGAAGTGCTTTCTCCTGGTCGTGTAATTTGAATGCCTGAATATAACCAACCTACAACAGCTGCAACGTCTTTTCTTTTATCATTGACTAAATAGACAACTCTTCTTCCAGCTTGCTCAGGTGTTACTAGTTCAGATGATTTTAAGACTAAATCACGTAAATCATCATATTTCCACAGCATAGGAACAGAATTGGATTTAGGTTCCCAAGGTTCTATATCATTGGCAACTGTCCATAATGCACCAGCACCAAGATTTTCTAATTCTTTATAATATGCTTCTAGTTCTGGAGTATTTTGTACTCTAGCTCTTCCGTATTGATCATCTGATTGGTTTTGTTCTTCCATAAATGTATAATTTTATATCTGGTAGGTTTTATAAACCTGCCAGGTATTTTATCTTTTATTGAATTCTTCGTGATTATTTATAAAGGTAATATTTTTTGTAGGAGCAGTATTTACTCGTAAATCAAAAATATCAAATCGATTATAGTGTCCTAAAATATCATGCATTTGTTTTGGTTGAATACATTTTGCCAAATCAATATCGGCATAAATCATTCCTTCATCATCGATTAAAGGTTCTCCAATAGTAGCTCCATTTGGTCCAATGAATCCAGAGAAAGCAGAATTTTTACGGGTTAAGAGTTCTTCTACAT
Source organism: Flavobacterium sediminilitoris (assembly GCF_023008245.1). Taxonomy (NCBI): domain Bacteria; kingdom Pseudomonadati; phylum Bacteroidota; class Flavobacteriia; order Flavobacteriales; family Flavobacteriaceae; genus Flavobacterium; species Flavobacterium sediminilitoris. Next base: position 3,351,127 of record NZ_CP090145.1, on the reverse strand, counting down.
TTGGAACATCTGGCTTTAATATTTCCATAATTTCCTTTGAGATTGTCGAACATGAAACAATAGTGAAAAGTTTTCCTTCAAATGAATGAGCAGCAGCTCTAATTTTTATAGCTTCCGCCATGTTATAGTCAGGTGGAGCAACTGGCAATGAAATATAATTAGCTATATGAATTAATTCACCTTGAGTAAGTAAAGTAAAACGAGCTAATGTATTGGTGTTTTCACCGCAAGCTAAGGTTCCTAATGGTCCCACTTCTGTATCATATACTTTTAATGATGAACCATCACCAGAAGTCCATGTTAGTTTTTCAGCCCAAGTGGGTACTAATTTCCGATGTTTACCAATAATTGTCCCTTTATTATCTATAATTAAATTAGTATTATATATTTCACCAAAACTTTTACCTCTTTCGTTTATTCCAATAACAATTTGAATATCATTGTCTTTTGCTGCTATACAAAGTTTTTTTATTTCAGGACTTGTAATATCAACAGAATGTTTATACAATTCTTCATACCATTTACTTCCTTGTACGGGTGTCATAATCCAATTCCAATATGGATAACCAGCTACAAAAACTTCAGGAAAAGCAATTAGTTTAGCTCCATTATTTGCAGCTTCTTTTATAAATGAAATAGCTTTATCAATAGTTTTTTCTACATTTAAGAAAACGGGTGCTGTTTGAACGGTTGCTGCTTTAAATTTTTTAAATTCCATAGTTTATTAATTACGAATTTTAAATTACGAATTATGAATTGAAAACGAGATTAACTCGTAGTTCATAATTTGTAATTCATAATTTTATTCTTCATTTCTTCATTAAAGGGTTCTGCTTTTATATTGTTTCGATTTTCATTAAAGGCTACATTTACTAAGGTTACTTCTCCTTCAAGACATGTTTTTCCTTTTTCATCTTCAAATATAAAACCACACAAAATAGAAGCGCCTCCAAGATTTTTAACCCAAAGTTTTTTATTCAATATTTCTCCTAAACGTGCTGCTTTCTTAAACTGTATTTTCAAATCGACTGTTGGAATACCATTTGTTTCATGCATTTTAGAAAAGGGTCTTTCTAACGCTTCTTCAAACCAATCTTCAACTAGGCAGTTAAGCATTTCTAAAAATCTAGGATAGAATACGATGCCTGCATAATCAACATGTTGGAAGCGTATTTTTTCTTGTTTTATAAAGTAATTCATAATGTAGTATGACTAATTTTTAATTAAATTAAAATTTTTCGCTACTTGCTTTTTTCCAAAAATATAAGAATTTTTCAGGCACAGTATTTTCATTTAATAGACAACCTGTTTCTAATTCTGGAAATATTTCAGCAAAAGTGGCTACTTTATTATTGTCAATACGAGTAGTAACACAATCTCTTGTTACATTATCTGGATGATCTATTCCTGCTGATGCCATTAAATCAACTGCACTTTTTACAGTTTCATTTTGATATCTTGCTACGCGAATGCTTTTTTCTTCAGGAACTAAACCTTTAGTTAATTTTGGGTTTTGTGTTGCCACTCCAGTAGGACAAGTATTAGAATGACATTCTAATGCTTGAATACAACCTAAGGCAAACATCATTCCTCTTGCTGAATTGCATAAATCGGCACCTATAGAAAGGTTTCGAATAATATCAAATCCAGAAATAACTTTTCCTGTAGCAATAATTTTTATTTGATTTTTTATTCCGAAGCCATTTAGGCAGTCATATACAAAGGCTAAAGCTTCACGCAATGGCATTCCTACAGAATCAGAATATTCAGGTGGAGCAGCACCAGTTCCTCCTTCACCACCATCAACAGTTATAAAATCTAAATAAGTGTTCGTTTCAACCATTGCTTTACAAATACTTATAAATTCTGATTTATTACCAATGCAAATTTTAATTCCAATAGGTTTTCCTCCTGATTTTTCTCGTAGTAATCTAATAAAGGTCATTAATTCTAATGGAGTTGTGAAAGCAGAATGAGTAGGAGGTGAGATAATATCGTTTCCTTTTTCTACTAATCGAATAGCTGCAATTTCATCAGTTACTTTTTCTTTAGGTAGAATACCTCCATGACCAGGTTTAGCACCTTGTGAAAATTTGATTTCTATTATTTTTACATTGTCAAGTATTGCTCTTTTTTGAAATTCATCTGCATTAAACGTTCCGTTATTATTTCGACAACTAAAATAGCCAGTTCCAATGTTCCAAGCTACATCGCCACCTTGTAAGTGATAAGGAGAGAGTCCACCTTCACCTGTATTGTGAAAAAAGCCACCTTCTTTAGCTCCATTATTTAAGGCTAAAATGGCATTTTTGCTTAAACTACCAAAACTCATAGCGCTAATATTGAACATACTCGCCATATATGGTTTTGTACATTGAGAAGATCCTATTTTTACTCTAGGATTATGATTTAAATCTTTAAAAGAAATGGCTCTGATACTATGATTAATCCATTCATAACCTGATTTGTAAGTATCTAGTTGTGTTCCAAACGGTTTTGAATCAGTTTCTTTTTTGCTTCGAGCATACACCATACTACGTTGCAGTCTATTAAAAGGTTTACCATCGGTATCTGTTTCTATAAAATATTGACGCATTTCTGGTCCTATATCTTCCAGTAGATATCGCATTCGTCCTAAAAGTGGAAAGTTTCTTTTAATAGTATGTTTCGACTGATACATATCGTATAATCCCATAAGAATTAATGGGATGAATATTAATAGAAGGAAGCTGAATTTCCAATTTATATAAGTCAATAAGCCTATTATAGCTATAGAAGTTATACTAAATACTAAAAATGCTTTTCTCATAAAAAATTAATTATATTTTAAACTCTGAAACAAGTTCAGAATAATATGTTTATTTTAGTTTAAATCGTTGTATTTTTCCTGTTTCTGTTTTAGGTAAAATTTCTATAAAATTAATAATTCTTGGATATTTATAAGGTGCAGCTACTTCTTTAAACCATTGTTGAATTGTTTTGGCTAGTTCATCGGATTGTTTTGATTTGTCTTTTAAAACAATATGAGCGCAAACAACCATTCCTCTATTAGGATCTGGTAATCCAACTACTGCACATTCTAATATATCCTTATGCGTTAAAAGTACGGATTCTACTTCAATTGCTGCAATATTATAGCCAGAAGAAATAATCATATCGTCACCGCGAGCCACAAACCAGAAATAGCCTTCTTCATCTTGTTTGTAAATATCTCCTGTAATGTTCCAACCGTTTTGAACATATTCTTTTTGTTTTTCAATACGATTTAAATATTTACAACCTGTAATTCCTTTTATAGCAAGTTTTCCAGGAGTATTTGGAGGTAATTCATTGCCATCATGATCTATAATTTTTGCTTTATATCCAAGGACTGGTAATCCTGTTGCACCAGGTTTCATATTGTTTTCATTGGACGAAATAAATATGTGAAGCATTTCTGTAGCTCCTATTCCGTCAATAATTTTTAATCCTGTGGCATTATACCAATCTTGCCAAACTTGTAAGGCTAATGTTTCTCCTGCTGAAACACATTTTCGTAAGCTAGAGACATTAAATTCGTGTAGTTTTGTTGTTAAAACTCGCCAAGCTGTTGGAGCAGTAAAACAGATAGTTATTTTATATTCTTCAATTGCTTTTAAAAGTAAATCTGGACTTGGTTTTTCTATTAAAAAGGTTGAAGCTCCAAAATACATTGGAAACAAAACCAAACCACCTAATCCAAATGTAAAGCCAAGAGGAGGACTTCCTGTAAAAATATCATTTGAAGTAGGTTGCAAAGAATACATAGGAAAAGCTTCGCAAATATTTAAAATATCTCTGTGATAATGTGCTGTCATTTTAGGTATTCCGGTAGTTCCAGAAGTAAATCCAATTAAACAAATGGCATCTGCTTTTGAAGGTAAATTATGGAATATTTTAGGTTTGGATAGTATTAATTGTTCTAAGTTACTATTTCTAAAGAAGCATTTTTGTTTTAAAAAAGTAGATTTTGAAAGATTCATTTCATCAGATAGATTACTATCACATAGCGCAATGGAAATCTCTGCACAATCTATTATGGTTGTTAATTCTTTGGCACGAAGTAGAGGCATAGTTGCTACAACAATTCCACCTGCTTTTAAAATAGCAAACCAGCAAGCTACCATCATTGGATTATTAGCAGAACGTAATAAAACTCTATTTCCTGAAACTAAACCTAAGTCATCTACTAAAACATGAGCAATTTGATTGGCTTTTTCATATAAATCATTATATGTCCAAGTCTCTTCAAACGTACGAATACAAATTGCATCACCATTTCCATTTTTGATATGATTATCCAATAAGCGTTCAACACAATTTAGCATTTCAGGATGTTGAAATTGAGGTAAATCCAAAAAGGTATATTCTGGTTGTAAATCCAAAGTTGGTAAGCTATTGTGAGCGAAATTGTCTTGGTAGTGTTTCATTGATTAATTACGAATTTTAAATTACGAATTACGAAGCGTTTTTTGAATAGAACCAATTATTTTTAATAATTCAGTTACATCATTTAATAAACTTTCACTTTCTTCATTTGTTAAGTAACCAGTATCTTTTAATAATCTAACCCAGTAATGTGTTTCTCTGGTTTTTTTATATGGAATAGTTAATTTAGTAAAAAAATCTTTATCAGATTAACCTTCAATCGCTACTTCTATATTCGCAACAATTGAAGTTTCACAACGCAAAAGCTGTCTACTTAATACAAGTTCTTTTTTTCATTTGATAAAAATGGATAGACTTTTGCAATTCTAATTGCAAACGCATAACTTTTTATTTGAATAATATTATCATTTTTCATAATTCGTAATTATTTCTTATTGCTTTTTGGTTTTAAGGCTTTTTTCATTCCTTCCACTTGTTTTCTTTCAGATGCTTTTAAAGGATATAAATGAGAAATCCCCATTTTGTATTGATTAGGAATATCATTAGCTTGAAATTTTTCATAAGCTTGTGCATTTCTTACAAAATTTGGATCTAATAATAAAGGTCTTCCTAAAGCGACTAGATCAGCTCTTCCGTTGAGAATTATAGTATTTATTTGATCAATATCTTGAATGTATCCTGTTGTAATTGTTGGAATATGAATGGTATTTTTAATTATATCAGAGAAAGGAGTTTGCCACATTCTACCTATTTGCGGTTTTTGATGTGCTACTGTATTTCCTGTAGATACATTTATAATATCTGCACCAGCATTTTTAAAAGCATTTGCAATGATTATTACTTCTTCTGGAGAAATTCCGTTTTCAGCCCAATCTGTTGCTGAAATTCTAACAGACATTGGTTTATCTTTTGGAAAAACATTTCTCATTTCTGTGAAAACGCGTAATGGAAATTTTAAACGATTTTCGATATTCCCTCCAAATTCATCTGTGCGAATATTAGTTAATGGAGAAAGAAATGAAGCTAATAGAAATCCATGATGCGCTTGTAATTCAATCATATCAAATTCTGCTTCATTTGCGTTTTTGCTAGCTTGAACAAATTGGGAAGTTATTAGATCCATATCTTCTAAAGTCATTGCTTTAGGAGTTGGAAAATGTTCATTAAAAGCAATTGCTGAAGCGGAAATTAATTCCCATTTATCTTTTAAATCTTCGGTTTCCCAAGGCTTTTTTGTTCCACCTTTTCGACCTGAATGACCTAATTGAATTCCAATTTTTGTTTGTGTATTTTGATGAATAAAATCATTAATTCTTTTCCATTCAACTATTTGATTATTAGTATAAATTCCTGTGCATCCTAATGTGATTCTTCCAGTATTTGAAATAGCAGTCATTTCGGTTAAGATCAATCCTAAACCACCAATAGCACGAGAAGAATAATGTTGGAAATGCCAATCATTTACTAATCCATTTTCTGCCGAATATTGTCCCATTGGACTCATTACAATTCGGTTTTGAAGCTTTAAGTTGCGAAGTTTAAAAGGAGAAAAAGCAGCAGGTATTTCTATAGGTTTGGATTCTGAAATAAGTTCAGATTGGTAAACGTCGTTATTAAATTCTTCTAAAACTTTATCTGTAAATGATTTATCTCTTATTTGTAGATTTTCATACGTTACTTTTTTAGAACGAGTCATGCAACCAAAAGCAAATTGATAAAAAGGATGCTGAATATGTCTATCCATATTTTCAAACCAATCTAAGGACACATTAGCAGCATACTGAATCATTTCTACAGTGTTTCTACGGCTTTTTTCATATTCTTGAAACGCTTGTTTAATATTATTAGGATTATGAATTATAGCATCAGATAGAGCAATAGCACTTTCCATAGCTAATTTTGTTCCTGAACCGATAGAATAGTGCGCTGTTGCTTTTGCATCGCCTAATAGAACAATATTATCTTTGTACCAATTTTCATTGGTTATATGTGGAAATTGTCTCCAATGTGATTTATTGGTTATTAAAGGATGATCATCTAATTCTTCTTTAAATAAATGTTGTAGTTTTTCAACTGTATCTTGTTCGTTATAAGTATCGAATTGGAATTTTTCCCAAGTTTCTGGAGCACATTCGAAAATCCAAGTACTCATTCCTTTTTCATATTGATAGGTGTGTGCTGCAAAAGCTCCGTGTTTTGTTTGTTTGAAGAAATAGGTGAAGGCTTCTAAAGGTTTTGTAGAACCCATCCAAACAAATTTATTTTTTTTAAGTGTTATTTTTGTTTTAAATTCATTTTCAAATTGTGTTCTTATTTGGCTTGAAATACCATCGCAAGCTACAATTACATCTGAATCAGAAAATTGACTTAAATCGTCCACATTGGCTTCAAAATGCAGATTTACACCTTCTTCTTGACAACGTTGGTGCAGTAATTGTAATAAAGTTTTACGAGAACAACCACAAAAACCATTTCCAGCAATACTAATTTCTTTTCCATCACGAGCAATAATAATATCATCCCAATACGCAAACTTACTACGAATCAACTCATAGGATTGCATGTCACGTTTTAAGAATTCCCCTAGAGTTTCATCTGAAAAAACTACACCAAACCCAAAACTATCATCCGGACGATTGCGTTCGTAAACATCGATTTGGCAATCTGGTATTGCTTTTTTGGTTAATATCGAAAAATAAAGTCCTCCAGGACCACCACCTATTACTGTTATCTTCATATTTGTTATTGTAAGGGAAGAAGTAATCTTCTTATCTTCAAATTAGGGTTAATTAAGAGCATTGATTTTCTTTACGCATAAAATCAAAGGCTCCTTTTCTTAAATTGATATTATATTCTAAATAGGCTTTTAAGCAGGCTAAGAAATTAGACCAACCAAAAGTATTTCCTGAAAACCATTTAAGTCCATCATTATCGTTTTTCATACTTTTTTCAGTAATTGAAACTAAAGTAGAATTGTTTTCTTTTTCAATTAAAGTAATTTCAACAAGAAGTTCCTTTTCACTAATTGTCCAGTAATAAGAAATGTATTTGTTTTGTTGAATTTTGTCAATTCGAATAGGGCATTCTACATCAAACTCTGGGAATTTCCAAATTAATGTTTTGCCTGATTCCATTTTTCCAGTACTTTCAGAAATAAAATAATTAGACATCTTATCCGGATTTATAATTGCATCAAATACTTCATTTATGGGTTTTTGAATTTGTATTGCTGCTTCTATTTCTAAAGTTTCTGTTTTCATGTTTATGCTCTTTTGATTGAAAATATGTCGCCTATTTTACCATAGTTTGAACCTGCTAAACGAGCAACAGGCTTATAAATATCTAAGTTTATTCGATTATTTTCTGAAAGTATAGCGTCATCAATATGTAGTGTAATGATTTTACCTATTACAATACAAGCACCACCACCTTCATCATTGTCTATAAAATAATGGTGTATTTTTTCACATTCAAAATGTACCAAACTTTCTTTTACACGTTTAGGCTTAATAGTAACAGAATCGATAGGAGTCAGATTTGCTAAAGTAAATTCGTCTACTTCTGCTGCAACTGCTTCAGATGTTCTATTCATTTGTTCTACAATATCTTCTGTTACTAAATTTACTACAAATTGATTGTTTTTTAATACATTGTTTAAAGTGTCCTTGTAACTATTATTATCTCTACGTGTAGAAAACATTACGCAAGGAGGATCGCTACTTACCATATTGAAATATGAAAAAGGAGCAAGATTATTAATTCCTTTTTCATCTATAGTTGATATCCATCCTATAGGTCTTGGAATTATTGTTCCTGTTAGTAATTTATAGAGAGTTGTAGGATCGGTTTCATTTGCTTTATATTGCATTTTGTCGTTGTTTTTTACAAATTAAACAAAATATTTATAAATTTTATTCATTTATCAATAAAGAATTATTAAAAAAAATGAATAGTTATTGAAGATGGTTTATTTGGTTTTCAAAGATAATGAGTGGAAACGATAGTATTCTTAACTAAGTTTATAATTAATAGGATGAAATTATGTAAGAATTTTTAATATTTGAATATAGATTTGTGAGGAAGTAAATCGATTAGATGTAGTATTAATAGGGATGATTAGATAGTGTTCGTAAAAAACGTTTTTATTTTGGCGATATCAAAATGTTTTATTTCATGTTAAAAGTAAGTAGATTACTACTGTAAAATCTTCTAAGAGTATTATGTTTAGTTTTTAGACAGAGTTTATATAAAAAAAGACCTCTAATTTTAGAGGTCTTTTTTTATATAATTTTCTTTATAACTCTTAATTTATGGGTATGACGATTAATTTCAGCATTATAAATTCCAAGATGATCTAATCTGTCTATCCTAACTTTTCCAGAAGCATGAATAATATAATTGTTATCCATCATTATGCCTACATGTATAATGTTTCCTTCATCATTATCAAAAAAGGCTAAATCACCAGGTTCACTTTCTTCAATAAAACTTAGTGCTTCTCCTTGTGATGATTGTTGAGAAGCATCTCTAAGAATTTTGTATCCGTTTAATTTATAAACCATTTGTGTAAAACCAGAACAGTCAATACCAAAAGGACTTTTTCCTCCCCATAAGTAAGGAGTATTTAAGTACATAAATGCGGTTTTAATGATATTAGATTTATCTTTAATTCCAGATATCCTAGATCCTTCAAAAAGGAAATTAGGAGTGTTGATAATTTTTGAGTCAATAGATGAAACACAACTTCCTAACGGAATTGGAATTAGTTGATTATCATTTGTAGTAATATATTCAATAAAATCACCATTAAGTACTACATCAGAGTTTTCAATTAAATTGAATTGATCTTCATTAATATTTAGAAATTGTTTATTATCAATCCAACCAATGTAACTATCAAAGGCTGTTTCGATTTTGACCCATTTTTCAATTTGTTCTAATATTTTGAAATGATCACCAAATAGTAATTGCGAAACTTGTTCGCTTCTATCTGAAGGTTCAAGTCTTATCGGTACAATTGCCAAGTTAGAAATTCCAAACATCTAAATTAAGATATATTGTGTTTTTTAAGTTTTAAAGATAAATGATTAAAGAATAATAAATTATGCTTTTTCAATAATTATAGCTGAAGCACCACCACCACCATTACAAATAGCTGCCGCTCCAAGTTTTGCATTATTTTGATTTAATACACTTAATAAGGTTACAATAATTCGAGCACCAGAACAACCTAGAGGGTGACCTAATGAAACGGCACCACCATTAACATTAACTTTATCATTATCTAAACCTAATATTTTAGTATTTGCTAAACCAACTACTGAAAAAGCTTCATTTAATTCAAAATATTCAATATCTGATAATGATAAACCAGCTTTGTCTAATGCTTTTGGTAATGCTTTTGCAGGAGCAGTTGTAAACCATTTTGGTTCTTGTGCAGCATCTGCATATGATTTTATATAAGCAAGTGGTTTTAACCCTAATGCATTGGCTTTTTCTTCGCTCATTAGTACTAATGCAGCAGCACCATCGTTTATTGTAGAGGCATTTGCAGCAGTAACAGTACCTTCTTTAGTAAAAACAGCCGATAAAGCAGGTATTTTTTCTAGTTTAACATTTGTGTATTCTTCATCTTTAGAAACAATGATTGCATCACCACGTCTTTGAGGTACTTCAACAGGAACTATTTCTGAGTCAAATTTTCCAGCTTCCCATGCAGTAGTAGAACGTGTATAAGACTGAATAGCATAATTATCTTGTTCTTCTCTAGAAATCTTATGTTCAGTAGCACATAAATCAGCAAATACACCCATTGCATTATTATCATAAGCATCTACTAATCCATCTTTTTGCATTCCATCAACTAATGACGTTGATCCGAATTTCACACCATTTCTCATGTGTACATAATGAGGAATCAAGCTCATGTTTTCCATTCCTCCAGCAATAACAACATCAGCATCTCCACTCATAATAGCTTGTGCACCTTGCATAACAGCTTTCATTCCACTAGCACAAACTTTATTAATAGTAGTACAAGGTACATCATCAGAAATACCCGCAAAAAGAGCAGCTTGTCTTGCAGGAGCTTGACCATTTCCTGCCTGTACAACATTACCCATTAGAACTTCATCAACTTCTTTAGGGTCTAAGTTTATTTTATTTAAAGCGCCTTTTATTGCAGTTGCTCCTAATTTTGTAGCAGGAACACTTGATAATGCACCCATAAAACTTCCTATAGGTGTTCTTACAGCAGAAACTATGACAACTTTCTTATTCATGATTTATTTTTTTAGATTGAATTGCGAATTTACTATTTTTATTGGTAAATTTGCATGATTTCTGATTTTAGAATTAAAAATCTTATTAGGTAAAGTTAATAAAAGCTTTTAGGATAAAAATATTTTTACTGTATATTATTGATTAATAGTTTGTTCTGAAAAATATATAAAAAATATTAAAAATTTATTGTAAAAATGTTGTGAATAGCGATATAATGTCATAGATTTGCAACCGCAAAAAAGATGAGTTCTTTATCAGATTATTGGAGAGGTGCCGGAGTGGTAACGGAGCAGATTGCTAATCTGTCATCGGGTAACCGATGCCAGGGTTCGAATCCCTGTCTCTCCGCTTTTTTGTTTTTCGGGGTGTAGCGTAGCCCGGTTATCGCGCCTGCTTTGGGAGCAGGAGGTCGCAGGTTCGAATCCTGCCACCCCGACGAAAATAAATTTTGGTTGCGTAGCTCAGCTGGATAGAGCAACTCACTTCTAATGAGTAGGTCCCAGGTTCGAATCCTGGCGCGATCACAAAAAGCCTTGCATTTGCAAGGCTTTTTTTGTTTAAATTCCCTTCTATAAAATATATTCTTATAAAAATTTAGCTTTTAATTCTGGTGTAGGAATCATGCAAGCTTCTTTTTTTCCATACCATTTATATCTATTCTTAGCTATATAATCATAAACACCATTTTTTATCACTTTTGGAAGAAAATTAAGGTAACTTATAAGTTTGTAGATACCTTTTAGTTCTCTCGCAATTAAAAGAGCTGCTTCTGCTTTATAGTAATAGGCAATTCCAGGTTCATATAATATAATAGAATCAATAGATTCAGTATTAATACCAGTATGTTTTATGATTTCTTGTCCTATTTCTGACTGTATGGCTGTGAATCTAAATATATCTTTTTTATCATGCTTTATTATAAATTGTACGGATGAATCACAAAGGTTGCAAACTCCATCAAATAAGATGACTTTTTTATTTTTAGGGATGTCTTTAATTTCCATAATGTTTTTTTATTTTAGAGAGGTTGAATGTATTCTAATTGATCTAAGCTTACTTTTGATGTGAAAATACCATAGTTAACAATAGCTTTATTTTTTTCTATTTTGTCAATTGTACCTATCGCTTTTCCTTCACTCATTCGAACTCTATCTCCAACTTTTAGAAGAACTTTTGGTTTTTCAGCTTCTATTTTTTGAGCTTTAATTTTTTTCTCTTTTTTCTCGATTCTAATTTCTTCTACTTTTTCTTTTACTTCTTCAATAATCTTTTTTTCTACAATTTCTTTTACTTTTTTTTCTTTAGCTGAAATTTTCTTTCTTTTTGAATTTTCAATTTCAACCATTTTTAAGAAGTCGCCAATTAATGTTTTTTTATCCTTATTATTAAAATATTTTTCAGAAATATCATCTAATCGTTGCCCTAAATAAATTAATCGTTGATTAGCATCATACAATTCTTGATAACGTTCCAGTTTATCTTGAATTTTCGCATTGATATTCTCCATTTTTTTACTTTCTTCACGAGCTTTAGATTCTTCTTCTTTTAAATTTTGTGAAGTTTTTTCTAATTTAGAACGCTCTTTTTGAAGTGTTGCTATTGTTTTATCAAAACGAACTTTACTTCTTTCTATTTTCTTTTTAGCTCGATTAATTAAACCAAAAGGAATTCCGTTTTTTTGTGCTACTTCAAAGGTGAAGGAACTTCCGGCTTGTCCTAAATGTAATTTATATAAAGGTTCTAATGTTTTTTCATCAAAAAGCATGTTTGCGTTAATAGCGCATGGTAATTCGTTTGCTAAAATTTTCAGATTAGTATAATGCGTGGTAATAATTCCAAAAGCTTCTCTAGCATAGAACTCTTCTAAAAAAGTTTCAGCTAAAGCACCACCTAATTCAGGATCAGAACCTGTCCCAAATTCGTCAATTAAGAATAAAGTTTTAGCATTACATTTCTTTAAAAAGTAATTCATGTTTTTTAATCTATAGCTATAGGTACTTAAATGATTCTCAATAGATTGGTTATCGCCAATATCTGTTAGAATACGGTCGAATAAAAAAGTCTCACTACGTTCATGAACTGGAATTAAGATACCTGATTGTAGCATTAATTGTAATAAACCTATGGTTTTCAATGAAATGGTTTTTCCTCCAGCATTTGGTCCAGAAATAACAATAATCCTACTTTCGTTATCTAATTCAATAGTTTGCGGATGCACTATTTCGTTTTTAGCTTTATTATTTAGATATAAAATAGGATGAAAAGCATCTCTTAAATACAAATGTTTTTCTTCAGTAATTTTAGGTAAAATACCATTAATAGCATTAGCATATTTGGCTTTAGCTGAAATCAAATCAATATCAGCTAAGAAGTTCTGATATTCTTCTAATAAGCTTTTATAAGGGCGAATAACATTGGTTAATTGTTTTAAAATGCGAATAATTTCCTCTCTTTCATCTTGTTCTAATTCGCTTAACTCTCTAGAATAGCGTAATGTTGCTTCAGGTTCAATATAAACAATACTTCCTGTTTTTGAACTGCCTAATAATGAGCCTTTTACTTTTTTTCGATACATAGCTAAAACAGCTAAAACTCTACGATTTTCAACAACTGATTCTCGAATGTCATCTAAATAACCTGATGAATTATATTGAGAAAGTGCAAAACCAAAACTTTGATTTATTTTTCCGCGAACTAATTGCATACTTTTTCTAATATTTACTAAATCAGGTGAAGCACTATCTTTTATTTCTCCATATTTATCAAAAATAGTATCAATGGCTTTGTTGATTTCTTTAGTACTTTCAATTGTTAGTGCTTTTTGATTTAATTTTGGATAATAATCATGAAACTTTTTTAGAAAGTGTAAAAGCGTATTGGCAGTTTCTGCAACATGAGCAATTTTCTTAAAGCTATTAATATCTAGAAAGCTATCTTCAATGCCTAGAAAATGTAAATCTTTAGTAATGGTTTCAAAACCATGATTAGGAATTGCATTATTATTAGAATAAGATGCAACATATTCTGAAGTTTGATGTAATTCAATTATTAATTGTTCTTTGTTTTTAAAGGGAACAATTTGTTGTGCTTTTTCTTGACCTATTTCGGTATTACATTTATTAGAAATAGTTTCTAAAATAGTATGAAATTCTAAATCTTGTAAGGTTTTATCGGTAACTGAAATCATTCTTTTTATATCGATTTTATATGCAAATTTACATTCAATTGAACTATAAATGTATATTTTTGGTAAAATTTTATACTATGTTCCCAAAAATTGAAGCTTCTTGGCAAACGCATTTGCAAAACGAGTTGGAAAATGATTATTTTAAAACTTTATTGCAAAATGTGGAAACCGAATATGCAACTTACGAATGTTATCCACCAAAAGAATTAATTTTTAATGCTTTTAATCAATGTTCGTTTCAAAATACAAAGATTGTTATTTTAGGACAAGATCCTTATCATGGAATTGGTGAGGCAAACGGTTTGGCTTTTTCTGTGAATGATACTATAAAAATTCCACCTTCTTTGCGAAATATTTATAGAGAAATTAATACTGATTTTGATGTTGTTTTTGAACCTACATCAGGAAATTTGGAACGTTGGGCAAAACAAGGAATATTGTTATTAAATGCTACATTAACCGTAAGAAAAGATACACCAAATAGTCACAAACATTTGCATTGGCAACAATTTACAGATAAAGTAATAGAAATATTGTCTAATGAAAAAGAACATTTAGTTTTCTTACTTTGGGGTGCTTTCGCACAAAAAAAAGCTAAGTTTATAGATGCGTCCAAACATTTGATTTTAACTTCGGGTCATCCTTCACCTATGAGTGCTAATCAGGGTAAATGGTTTGGGAATAAGCATTTTAGTAAGGCAAATGAATATTTAAAAAGTATTGGGAAACCAGAAATAGATTGGTAGACTATTTCTTTTTACCAAGTATTATTTTTAAATCAATAATGAGATATGTTATAGCTATGGAAATTCCAAAAATAGCATTTGTATTAAAATTGCCATCTATTAAATTATAAAGTAAAAAGAATATTATAAAAAGACAAAAAGGATAAATAAGTAATCTTCTTAATGTCATTTTTATACCAAATTCTTTCTCATTTTTAACTGCGTTATTGTTTTTAAAAAAAGTAGTAGATACTTTATTTGAAATAGAGATTTTGTTTAATTCAAAATTTAAATTTGAAAGGCACAGATCATAATTATCTTTTTTAATTTGTTTGTATAATATTGATATTAAAAAAATAATTATTGATGTTATAATAGTCAGAATGATTTTTTCTCTTACCTGTTTTCCTAATAATATTATAGCTATATAATTTGCAATTAGAGCTATGTAAATAAGGATATTAAGTAGTTTTGTTATTGGATTTTTTTATTTTAATGGATTTAATGCTTTCGTTTTTAATAACTATTTCAAAAATAGGATAATTAGATATAACTTTTGAATTGCGTTTCCACAGTAAAATCGTATCATTTTTTAATTCTGATCGAAAAGAGTTATTAACGGTTAATAACCCAAGAAAATGATTTTTTATAGTATTTTCGCTGGGTATTGTTATTAATTTAATTTTTTCTTTTAATTCCATTTATAAAAATATTTGTAAATTAATTAAAAGTCAATTCCCCTAAAATTTCTTCTTTCATGAATGGTCCACCAGGATAATTAGCCGTATAATCTAAATTTAACCAAGTTTGACCTCTTTCGTCAATATGATAATGGATTTGTTGGTTTTTACTTTCTTTTTTAAACAAAACCTCTTTTATTAAATAGATTGCGGTTTCTAAATCATTTTTATTTCCAATTAGCATTTCAGGATACATGTGTCCACCTGTGTGTATAATTCTTGGAGTTCCTCCAATTGCTTTTATAGAAGCAGCCATTAAAATGGCATGATCATCACAATCTCCAGAAAAATGTTGTAAACTTTCAGAAGCATAAGCAATATATTCTCTTCCTTTCGGATCGTTTACATAATTCCAGTTATTTTTAATTTCTTTAAAAACCGCAAAGCATTGAATTAAGGTTCTATTATTAGATTTTTTTATTTCTTTAAAATGTTTTGTAGTGGCATATAATGCAAAATTTCTAACTTTTGGATTTGTGAAATCAACAGCATCAATTATTTTAGATTTGTTTGGAAAAGGCAGTAATTTTGAAATAATTAAATCTTGTGGTTTAGGATTCTCACTCATAGCATAAATCATATAGCGATAATCTTCATAAACTCTTTGAAAGCCATAATTACCAAAGAGTGTTCCATATATAAGTGTTAAGATATATATGAAAATACATAGTATGATAATTGTTTTTAATAGTTGAAGTATAAGTTGTATTATTCCTAAAATTAAAATAAAAAGAATAATTCTATCTAAGTTGTAAACCCAATTTAATTCTATTAAATTTTGATGCGCAATTAAAAATGCTGGAACTGTTATAAGAATATTTAATAAAAAAATGATAATAGTATCCCATGGCTTAGGTAAGGAAAGCTTTTCTTTTAATTTTGAGAAAGAAATGGGTTTTATAGTTATCATTTAGGTTTAAAACGATAAAATTAAGTAATTATTTAGCTATCATTTCATAAGGAACGGTTTTTTCAATAATATTTAACGTATGAAGCTGATTTTGTACTTTTTCTATTGTTTTTTTGTCTAACTGTTTTTGAGACCATTGTGTCAAAGATAGCCATTCTTGAATATCTTCTAATTTTTGGTTATATTTCGATGCCAATGTTCTATCTATACTTGGAATTTGTTTAA
Organism: Flavobacterium sediminilitoris; assembly: GCF_023008245.1. Taxonomy (NCBI): domain Bacteria; kingdom Pseudomonadati; phylum Bacteroidota; class Flavobacteriia; order Flavobacteriales; family Flavobacteriaceae; genus Flavobacterium; species Flavobacterium sediminilitoris. Next base: position 3,334,651 of record NZ_CP090145.1, on the reverse strand, counting down.
ATTCTTCTGTAGTTACATTTATAATTTCTAAAATTTGTTCAATAATCTGCGGGTGATTTTCTAAAACTTCATTTCGAACAGCAATTACAAAACAAGGCCATGGAGTAGGGCAATCGGTTATTTTTCTAAAAACACCACTGTCTACTAATGGTTTTGTCATAAAACGTTCCCACATAAAATAGTCTGCTTTTTCAGATGTTAATGCTTCAACAGCACCATCTATGGTATTTACGATTTCAAATTGTAAGTTACTTGTATCCCAATTATTATTTTGAGCATTCACATAACTCATTAAGTGTGAACCTGAACCAAAACGTGAAATAGCAGCTTTTTTATTTTCTAAATCATTAATTGAGTTAAATGTAGAATTTTTAGCAACATGAATCCCCCATATTAAAGGACTTTTAACATATACTTGAACAATTTTACTAGGATTTTCAGCAATGATATCTTTAATGATACCTTCAGTAAGGATTACAGCAATGTCAGTTTCTCCATTTCTTAGCATTTGACACATTTTACCAGTTCCTTCTGGCACGTCTGTCCATTGTAAATCAATTCCTGCTTCTTCAAATTCACCATTCTCTATGCATAAATGCCATGGCAAATTAAAATGTTCTGGTACACCAGCTATTTTTATTGTCTTCATTTGTTATGATTTTAAAGGTATTTGATTTCAAAGAATTTTTAGCTCAATTTTTTAGTACTATTTATTAAACTGTTCTTTTGTGATTTCATATCGAACGCAAGGAATATTATTCCAATTATATTCTGTTTTTTGTTTCATTCCAAGTCTTTCTAATATTCTTTTAGAATTTTTGTTTTCAGTATGTGTCGAAGCATAAATATTAAATTTTTTCATTTTGTTAAATCCATATTGAAGCCATGCTTCTGCTGCTTCTTTTGCATATCCATTTCCCCAATGTTCTTCTTGTAAACGATATTCAATATCGTAGAAATTTACTAAATTATTTTCAGATTCTGTCACAAATTTGATTCCTGCCCAACCTATAACTTCGTTTGTTTTTTTTAATACAACTGCAAAACGACCAATTCTATTTTTTATGTATTGATTTCTGATTTCGCCAATGTAATCTGTAACATTATCAATGTCATTTGCAGGATTACTGCTTAAATAAGTGTGCACATTTGGATTTTTATCCATCTTAAATAGTGCTTCAGCATCAGAAAATAGAAGTTCTCTTAAAATTAATCGATCTGTTTGTAATGTTAAATTCATAGGTTTTTTTAAATTTTTAAAATATAATTCGTTGACTATCTGAATATAAATGAGATAATCTTATTTGAATTTTTTGATATGATTTCTTGTGGAAATTTTGGGATTATTTTTTGGCTAAGGTATAGATTATTTAAGCAGAAAATGAAATTATTTTGCTTAGAAAACACAAAAAATGATTAGTATCCTTTTTGTGGAGTAGAAATTAATTATTTGGATTTATCATTTGCCACCATTTCCATTGAATTCCATCTTCAGCTTTATATTGTTCTATAAACTCCATTCCACATTTTTGAAGAATATGGTTTGAAGCTCCATTTTTAGCATGTGTATAGGCATTCATTTTTTCAATATTCATTTTGTTAAAGCCATAATTTAACCAAAATTGCGTGGCTTCTGTAGCAAATCCTTTATTCCAAAAAGGTTCATTTAAGCGATAACCATAATCAAAAAAGTTGGTATTTCCATTTTCAACATGATCATTAACAAATTTAATTCCTGTCCAACCAATAAATTCTTCTGTTTCTTTTAAAATAGTAGCAAAACGTCCAATATTGTTTTCTTTATATTGATTTTGTACATATTCAATAACTTTTATAGATTCTTCAATGGATTGAGCAGGTTTGTTCCAAAGGTATTTATGAACATTAGGATTTGCATCCATTGCGAACATAGCTTCTGCATCATTAAAATTTAATGGTCTAAGAAGAAGTCGTTCTGTTTCTAGTTTTAAATTCATATTGGAATTTTAATTTGATGAATACCAAACGCATGGAATCTTTTCATTCCAAACGTATTTGTTTTTTAAGTTTAGCCCAATTTTTTCAAGAATTTTCCTAGAACCTATATTTTCAATATGAGCAGAAGCATATAACACATCTACTTTTAATTCATTAAAGGCATAATCATACCAAGCTTTTGCAGATTCGTAAGCAAATCCTTTTCCCCAAAATTCTTCACGGAAACGATATCCTATTTCATAAAAATCGATATGATTGTTTTCTTCTTCTGTTATATATTTCAATCCACTCCAGCCAATAAATTCATTTGTTTCTTTTAAAATTACAGCAAATCGTCCTATACCATGTGCCAGATATTGATTTCTAATATTTTCAATGTAAACAATACTTTCTTCTATAGATTTCAATGGATTATTTCCCAAATATTTATGAACATTTGGATTACTATCTAGTAAAAACATACCTTCAGAATCGTTATATTCAATTGGGCGAAGAAGTAAACGGTCAGTTTCAATTGTAAACATTATTCATTTAATTTTTAAATTAGAAATTATAATTCTATAGCCATCAGGATCTAAAATCATTCTCCCATTTTCATTCCAATAAGGATTTTTTGATGTAACAAAAGGAATGTTTTCAAGTCTTATTTTGAAAATTAGACGCTCATATTCCTCAATAGTTTCAGGATAGAATACTAAAGCATCATCTTCGTCAAAAACATGAATTGCTTGTTCATTGGATTGTGTAAATTCTAAATGCCAGTTTAAATTAGGTTTCCCTATAAAAATACCATTATAATTATCATGATTCTCAAAACTACCTAAAACTTCAAAACCTAATATATTTGTATAAAAGGTTTTGAGTTTAGCTAAATCATTAGTATGTCTGGCAAATCTAAAATTCATATTATTTTACTAATCTTTCTAAAGTATAATCGATTAAATTTTCAACGGTTTGATATGGATTTGAACTAAAATCTCCAGTTGCTCTATTGGCAATAATTGCATTTAAAGATAAACAATTATGACCTAAAAGTTTACCTAATCCGTATATTGCAGCGGTTTCCATTTCAAGATTTGTCATACGAGTTCCATTAAAATTGAAATTATCCATTTTGGTATTCAATTCTGGATCTTGAATGTCTAATCGTAATACGCGACCTTGTGGACCATAAAATCCACCAGCCGTTCCAGTAAATCCTTTGTGCATTTTATTACTAAAAATTTTATCCACTAAAGATTCACTACATTTAATTACATAAGGACGACCTTTTTGTAAATCCCAATTTGTTTGTTCTATAAAAGCATTTTCAATATCTTTTTCAGAAACCTTGTCAATTAAGTAGGAGCGAAGCATATTGTCTAATCCAATAGCATATTCGCTCATGACAAAGCTGTCAACAGGAATATCCTTTTGTAAGGAACCAGATGTTCCAATGCGAACAATATTTAAAGCGGTAAGTTTCTCTTTGGGTTTGCGAGTTTCTAAATCAATATTAACTAAAGCATCTAATTCATTTAAAACAATATCAATATTATCAGGACCAATTCCTGTAGAAATAACAGTTAATCTTTTTCCTTTGAATATACCAGTTTGTGTTTTAAATTCACGTTTTTGAGTTGTAAATTCTATAGAATCAAAGCGATTTGTAATTTTTTCTACTCTTTCTTGATCTCCAACAAAAATAATATCGTGAGCAATGTTTTCGGGTTTTAAATTGATGTGATATAAACTCCCATCTGGATTTAATATAAGTTCTGAATTTTGTATCATTTTTTTAGTTTAAATGGTTAAAGTGTTTTAAAACGGATGGTTGAATGCATTTTTTAGCCTCCAACACGTTTAGTTTTGAAACCTTTTTCTTGAAGATATTTCATAATTTTATCTCGATAATCTCCTTGAATTATAATTTCTCCATCTTTAAAACTTCCACCAACAGCAAATTTGTTTTTGATTTCTTTTGCTAATAGTTTAAAATCTTCATCTTCTCCTTCATAACCTGCAATAATTGTTGTTGGTTTTCCTTTTCTTTTTTCATATTTACAAATCATAGGTTCTTTTTGAACAAATAATTCGTGTTTTGTTTCCTCAACCATTTCAGGTTCGTTAGAAACTTGATGATCAGGAAATAGTTTTTTTAGTTGGTCTTCTAAGCTCATAGTATGAAATTTAAGAAACACAAAAGAGATTCTTATATAATTTTTGTTAAGTTTCTCAATATTTTGTGTTGCTGTAAAATAAAAACAAAAAGACATTAAGATTAAACTCAATGCCTTTTTGTAAAAATATAAATTTACAATTATTTTTTAATCAAGCCTAATTCTACTAGTCTTTCATGTAAAAATTCTCCCGCTGTTATATCTTCATATAATTTTGGATTGTTATCATCAATACATTCAGATAAGCAATTTAATTTCATGTCACTAACGGGGTGCATAAAAAATGGAATTGAGTAACGAGAAGTTCCCCATAATTCTCTAGGAGGATTAACAACCTGATGAATTGTAGACTTTAATTTATTGTTTGTATGTCTTGATAACATATCACCTACATTTATCATTAATTCATCTGGTTCAGCCATTGCATCAATCCAGTCTCCATTATGATTTTGAACTTGTAATCCTTTTCCTTGTGCACCCATTAATAATGTAATCAAATTGATATCACCATGAGCGGCCGCTCTAACAGCATCATCTTTTGGTTCATCTGTAATAGGTGGATAATGGATAGGACGTAAAATACTATTTCCATCTTTGATGTATTTATCAAAATAGAACTCATCAAGACCAATGTATAAAGCTAATGCTCTTAAAACATAAATTCCTGTTTTTTCAAGCATTTGATATGCTTCTTTACCAATTGTATTAAAATTTGGTAATTCTTTTACTTCAACATTATCAGGGTATTCTCCAGCATATTTTGAATTAGTATCTACATACTGACCAAAATGCCAAAACTCTTTTAAATCTCCAGCAGAACGACCTTTTGCATGCTCTTTTCCGAAAGAAACATAACCTCTTTGTCCTCCAATTCCTGGAATTTCATAACTCTTTTTAGTCTCTAAAGGAAGTGAAAAAAAGTTTCTAACTTCTCCATATAAACCTTCAACTAATTTGTCATCTAAAAAGTGACCTTTTAATGCTACGAAGCCAATATCTTCGTAGGCTTTTCCGATTTCATTTACAAATTTTTGTTTACGTGCCGGATCATCCGACAGGAAATCACGTAAGTCAACACTTGGAATTTTTTGCATTATATTACATTTTGTTAATAACTTACAATAGGCTTAACACCTACATAAAACAAATGTAAATAAATATTTTTAATTCAATTTAGGAAAGTTATTAACATTTATATGAATAGCTTAAATTATTTAAAAATATTTTTTTGTAACAATCTATTTTAAAAATGTTATTTTTTATACTTTTGAAAGAAATTAATAGACAACGTTTGTATGAATTTTGATAGAAAAAATTTAAGTAATAAAGAACTTTTAGATTTATATAAGAAGCTTTTAAAACCTAGAATGATAGAAGAAAAAATGTTAATTCTTTTACGTCAAGGTAAAGTATCAAAATGGTTTTCTGGAATAGGTCAGGAAGCTATTTCGGTAGGTATAACATCCGTTTTAGATAAAGATGAGTATATATTACCGATGCATAGAAATTTAGGTGTTTTTACTACTAGAGAAATTCCATTACATCGTTTGTTTTCACAATGGCAAGGTAAAAAAACAGGATTTACAAAAGGGAGAGATAGAAGTTTTCATTTTGGAACACAAGAATATAAAATTATAGGGATGATTTCTCATCTTGGCCCGCAAATGGGTGTTGCAGACGGAATTGCTTTGGCAAATAAATTAAAGAAGAATGGTAAGGTTACAGCCGTTTTTACAGGTGAAGGAGCTACATCAGAAGGAGATTTTCATGAAGCTTTAAATATTGCTTCAGTATGGGATTTACCAGTTTTATTTGTAATTGAGAATAATGGATATGGTCTTTCTACTCCTACAAATGAACAATATCGTTGTGAAAACTTAGCAGATAAAGGTGTTGGTTATGGAATGGAAAGCTATGTTGTGGATGGAAATAATATACTTGAAGTTGTAAATTTAGTTTCTGAATTAAAAGCATCAATGTTAGAAAATCCAAGACCCGTTTTATTAGAATTTAAAACTTTTAGAATGCGTGGTCATGAAGAAGCAAGTGGAACAAAATATGTACCGCAGGAATTGATGGATATGTGGGCAGAGAAAGACCCGATTTCTAATTTTAAAGATTATTTAATTAGAACTTATGTAATAAATGAAGAGGATGATGTTCAAATAAAATCGAGTATTAAAGCTGAAATTGATGAGCATTGGGCTTTAACTCAAACAGAACCAGATGTAGTTGCTAATTTGGAAGAAGAATTAAATGATATGTATAAACCTTATACTTTTGAAGCTTTTGAAGCCTCTGGAGAAAAGGAGAGTATTCGTCTTATTGATGCTATTTCTAATGGATTACGTCAATCAATGGCACGACATGAAAATTTGGTTATAATGGGGCAAGATATTGCAGAATATGGTGGAGCGTTTAAAATTACTGATGGTTTTGTTGATGCATTTGGTAAAGAAAGAGTTCGAAATACACCAATCTGTGAAAGTGCAGTAGTTTCTACTGCAAATGGGCTTTCTATTAATGGATATAAAGCTGTTATGGAAATGCAATTTGCTGATTTTGTTTCTACTGGCTTCAACCCAATTGTAAATTTACTAGCAAAACAACATTATCGATGGAATGAAAAGGCCGATGTTGTTGTGAGAATGCCTTGTGGTGGTGGAACACAAGCAGGACCATTTCATTCACAAACTAATGAAGCTTGGTTTACCAAAACACCTGGATTAAAAGTAGTATATCCTGCTTTTCCTTATGATGCAAAAGGATTATTAAACACAGCAATTAATGACCCTAATCCAGTTATGTTTTTTGAACATAAACAATTATATAGAAGTATTTATCAAGATGTTCCTGTTGATTATTATACTATTCCGCTTGGAAAAGCTGCACTATTAAAAGAAGGAACCGCTGTGACTATTATTTCTTTTGGAGCAGGTGTACATTGGGCATTAGAGACATTATCTAATAACTCAAATATATCTGCTGATTTAATTGACTTGAGAAGTTTACAACCTTTAGATTGGGAAACGATTTATACTTCTGTGAAGAAAACAAATAGAGTGATTATTTTACAAGAAGATACTTTATTTGGAGGAATTTCAAGTGATATTTCTGCAATGATAATGGAAAACTGTTTTGAATATTTAGATGCTCCAGTAAAACGAGTAGCAAGTATTGAAAGTGCTATTCCTTTTGTGAAAGCTTTAGAAGATCAATATTTACCAAAAGCACGTTTTGAAGCAGAATTAAAAGCTTTGCTAGAGTATTAATTTAAATATGAAAATCCTTTCAAAAGATATTTTAAGAAGAAATAGCATTCCAAATTACATCTTTCGGTGTAGGAGCTATAATTTTTAAAATATCTTTTGTTACAGGGTGAGTTAAGACTAATTGTCTGGCATGTAAATGAATACCTCCATCGGGATTACTTCTATCAAATCCATATTTTAAATCTCCTTTTATAGGGCAACCAATTGCAGATAGTTGTGCTCTAATTTGGTGGTGTCTTCCAGTATGAAGTTGGATTTCTAATCCAATATAATGATCTAATTTTCTAATGATTGTATATGCTAAACTTGCTTTTTTACTCTCTGGGACTTCTTTAATATGTGCTTTCGAAGTATTGTTTTTTGGATTTCTTTTTAAATAATGAATTAAAACATCATTGTTTTTTGGAGGGCTATTTTTTACAACAGCCCAGTATGTCTTCTGTGTTTCTCTATTTTTGAAACTATCATTTAATCGTGTTAATGCTTTTGATGTTTTTGCAAATACTACAATACCAGTAGTTGGTCTGTCTAAACGATGAATGACACCTAAAAAAACTTCTCCAGGTTTATTATATTTTTCTTTTATATATTCTTTTACAACTTCAGATAATGGTTTGTCTCCTGTTTTATCACCTTGAACAATATCTCCAACGCGTTTATTAATTACAATAATATGATTGTCTTCATGAAGAATCTGAAGATTATCTTTAGTAGAAATTATTTTTTCTGCCATTATTTAAAAGTAAAAATCTTTAAAAAGTATAATAAAGAATTAATATTGTTCATTTTCGTTTGGAAAATCAACAGATTTAACATCCGTAACATATTGACCAATGGCTGTAGTCATTTCTTCATATAAATTCATATAACGTCTCAAGAATCGAGGACTAAATTCATGTGTCATACCAATCATATCATGAAGCACAAGAACTTGTCCGTCAACACCATTTCCTGCTCCAATTCCGATTACAGGAATAGAGATGCTTTCGGCAACTTTTTTTGCTAATGCAGCAGGGATTTTTTCTAATACTATAGCAAAACAACCTACCCTTTCAAGCATTTTAGCATCTTCAATTAACTTATCAGCTTCCTCTTCTTCTTTAGCTCTTACAGTATAAGTTCCAAATTTATAAATAGATTGAGGAGTTAGTCCTAAGTGTCCCATTACAGGAATCCCAGCATTTAAAATACGTTTTATACTATCCTTTATTTCGCTTCCACCCTCTAGTTTTACAGCGTGCCCGCCACTTTCTTTCATGATTCTAATAGCTGACCTCAATGCTTCTTTTGGATCTGATTGATAAGAACCGAAAGGTAAATCAACAACGATTAAAGCTCTTTCTGCCGCTCTAACTACAGATGATGCATGATATATCATTTGGTCAAGAGTAATTGGTAATGTAGTTTCATGACCAGCCATTACATTACTAGCAGAATCACCTACAAGAATTACATCTACTCCTGCTGAATCTACAATTTTTGCCATTGTAAAGTCATAAGCAGTTAACATGGAGATCTTTTCTCCATTATCTTTCATTTCAACTAGTGTTTTTGTAGTAATTCTTTTATAATCTTTTTTAGCTACTGACATTTTATATCGATTGTATGTTATGAAATTTTAAATTAGAAATTTAATCTAAAATTTACTTATGATTCGTTGTTTTATTCTAGGCAAATGTAATAAATCAAAATAGGATACAAATTAACCAAATAAAATAAATTTGAAATTATCATGAATAATGTAACATTTTTTGTAAAATAACAACCAATTAATTAAAAACGAATATGAAAAAGTCTCTCTTTTTACTAGTTAGTCTATTTGCCATTTCATCTTCTTTCTCTCAAGAAAATGAAGTTAGAAAATGTATTGATGATTTTTTTATTGCCTTTCATTTAAAAGACACTACACAATTGAAGAAAATGTGTCATGAAGAAATAATTATGTGTACAGTAAGTACTAAAAACAAAGGAACAAAATTAAAGAATGATGGTTTTGATGTTTTTTTAAAATCGATAGCTTCAATTCCTTCTAATGTTATCTTTTTAGAAAAACTTTTAGATTATAGAATAGAGATTGATGGTGATTTAGCTCATGTTTGGACTCCTTATGAATTTTTTGTAAATGAAAAGTTAAGTCATCAAGGAGTTAACTCTTTTACACTTATCAAAGAGTATGATAATTTATGGAAAATTGTCTATATAATTGATACAAGAAAAATGAAATCTTTATAAAATCTTTATACTTACAGAGGATTATTTTATATATTATTTATGAAACCCAACTTATCTTTGCTGTGTTAAACAATAAAGAAATTAAGTGTGTTAAATAGAAGTACAAATACAAACAAGCAATATTTTTTTAGCATTCTTTTTGTAATACTAATATCATTTATTTGTTTTGTATTTAAAGATTTGATAGGTTATAAAGTAATAGCATTTATTCTTTTAGTTACAGTTTCTTTCTTAGCGATGTTTTATCGTATTATTCCAACATTAATTGGAGCTATTTTAAGTGCTTTAATTTGGAATTTCTTTTTTATAAAACCTTATTTTACTTTTCATATAGAAAATACAGAAGATGTATTAATGTTTTTTATGTATTTCGTTATTGCACTAATAAATGCAGTTTTAACATTTAAAATCAAACAAATAGAACATATAGCTAATAAAAAAGACGCTAAACTTAAATCGATAAAGCTATATAATACACTTTTAGATAGTTTATCGCATGAATTGAAAACTCCAATATCGGCAATCATTGGTTCAACAGACGCACTTCAGAATAATAAAACGATAAACGATAATCAAAAAGAAAAACTCTTAGAAGAAATATCAATTGCCACACTAAGATTGAATAATCAAGTTGAAAACTTGTTAAATATGTCAAGATTAGAGTCAGGTGTTATTGTGCCAAAAATGGATTGGGTTGATGTTAAAGAAATCATTTATGGAGCTATCAGAACATTAAATACAAAGTTATATTCCCAGAAGATTATAGTAAATTGTTCTGAAGATTTTCCTTTATTTAAATTAGATTATGGTTTAACAGAGCATATTATTTATAATTTATTAAATAATTGCATTATTTATACACCTGAGCATAGTACTATTTTGATCAATTTAAAGAATAATGGAAATATTTTACTGATAGAAATTTTAGATGAAGGAAAAGGTTTTCCTAAAGATGAAATTGATTATGTTTTTGATAAATTTTATAGGCTTAAAAACTCAAGACCTGGTGGTTCAGGTTTAGGTTTGTCTATTGTTAAAGGCTTTGTTGAAGCTCAAAATGGAGAAATAGCATTAGAAAATAGAGTTGAAGGAGGAGCAAAATTTACTATTAAAATTGAAACTAAAATGTCAAACTTTAATACCGTTGAAAATGAATAAGCGCCAAATATTAGTAATCGATGATGAAGTTCAAATTAGAAAACTTTTAGATATAACTTTAAGTAGTAATGATTTTGAAGTCAAATTTGCAGAAAATGGTTTAGAAGGGATTCGATTTGCAGCAGCGTTTCAACCAGATTTAATTATGCTAGATTTAGGTTTGCCAGATATTGATGGTCAAAAAGTATTAGAACAATTACGAGAATGGTATTCTAATCCTATTATGATTTTATCTGTTAAAAGTGAAGAAATTGAGATAGTTAAAGCCCTAGATAATGGTGCTAACGATTATTTAATAAAACCATTTAGAACACAAGAATTATTGGCAAGAGTTCGTTCACATTTACGACATCATATTAAAGAAATTTCTGAGCCTATTATAAGTTCTTCTAGTTTTTCAATTGATTTAGTTTCAAGAGTTGTAAAAGTTAATAATGAAGATCTGAAATTAACACAAACGGAATTTAACTTATTAGCCACTTTAGTTAAAAATGAAGGAAGAGTATTAACTCATCAATATTTATTAAAAGAAGTATGGGGAAAAAGTTATAGTGATCAGACTCAATACTTAAGAGTTTTTATAGCTCAACTTAGAAAAAAAATAGAAAAAGACGCAAATCATCCAGAAATGATACTTACTGAGAGTGGAATTGGATATCGATTTACCTTAATCTAAAAAAAGCATTTTACATGAAAAAATTAATCCGCAACACAGCTAATGTGCCAAGCAATACTACATGTTTGTCTATTAATGAAATAATTAACCCTAATCAAAGTGATGTAGAATCAAGGTTATGGTTTCATGAATTCATGAAAATTAATCAATGTCCACAACGAGAAGATCCTTTAGAAAATCAATTGAAAGATTTGTGTTTGGTAGCTGAAAAACTAGGATTAATTTATGCTTCCCACTTTGTTAAAAATTATTATAAATTTAAAATTGAAAATAAAAATGCCTAAAACCTTATTTCAAACAGCAAGACGTCAATATTTAAAATTTCACTTGCGATTAACACCTCAACAGAGTATTTTTTTTGGATTTTTTATGTATATGATTTTAGGATGGATTTTTCTCTCTTTGCCATTTGCACAAAAAATACCTACCTCTTTTATTGATACATTATTTACTTCTACTTCTGCACTTTCTACAACAGGTTTGGCAACAGTTAGTACATTTGATAATTATACTTTTTTTGGACAATTAATTCTTCTAATTTTAATTCAAATAGGAGGGATTGGTTATATGACTTTTACAACTTACATTTTATTATCTACAACCAAGCAAATTACACATTGGCATAAAAAAATACTACATAATGAATTTACTATGCCAAGAGAATTTAAAGTTCAAGACTTTTTAAAATCAGTTATTGTTTTTACATTTACCATAGAAATAATCGGAGCTATTCTCTTTTATTGTGTTTTTAGGGTAGAACATTCGGATTCTTTTTTTACTATCTGGACAAGTATTTTTCATAGTGTTTCCTCATTTTGTACCGCAGGATTTAGTTTATATAATGATAGTTTTGAAGGATATGCTACAAACTCTTTGTTAAATGCAATTGTATTTTTTTTAACAATTTCGGGTGCTTTAGGTTTTATTGTCGTTACAGATTTATGGTATTTTTTTACTAAAAAGACTAAAGAAATCTCTTTTACAACAAAAATGATTACGTACTCATTTTTTTCTGTTTTATTTTTAGCAACAATAATTAACTATTTTGAACCATCATTTAAAAACAGGACTCATTTTGAACAATTACAAATAGCTCTATTCACATCTGTAAATTCAATGACAACTGCCGGATTTAATTCCGTTAACATTGGGACATACTCGTTAGGTTTTCTTTTAGTTATTATTTTTTTAATGTATGTAGGAGCTGCTCCATCAAGCACTGCTGGTGGTATGAAAATAACTACATTAACCGCTATTGTTGCTATTGTGAAAAGTAAATTAAGAAATCAATCAAAAGTTACATATTTTGGAAAAACTATTCCAATTGATAGACTCGAAATGGCTATTTCAATATTTATATTTTATACTGCAATATTGTTTTTAAGTGTTTTTCTGCTCTCTTTTACAGAAAATTATGCTTTTGAAGCACTACTATTTGAAGTCACTTCTGCCATTGGAACGGTTGGTTTAAGTACAGGAATAACAGGAGACTTATCTGTATTTGGTAAAATAATATTGATATGTATAATGTTTATAGGTAGATTAGGAGTTATAACATTTGGATTAGCTATACTTTCAAGAAAAAGAAATGATAAAATAGTAGATGAATCAGATTTAGCCACATAAATAGAATCATTTATAGAAGGAGATTATTCAAATAAAAAAGAGAGATTAGTTGCTCTCTCTTTTTTATAATATTATAGATTAACAATCAGCAAGATTAACTCCAATGGCTAATCCTCCTTCAGAAGTTTCTTTATACTTAGTATTCATATCTTTTGCTGTTTCCCACATTGTATTTACAACTTTATCTAATGGAACTTTAGCATTTTTTGCATCTGTCTCTAATGCTAATTCAGCAGCATTTATCGCTTTTATAGCTCCCATTGTATTACGTTCAATACATGGAATTTGAACTAATCCACCTATTGGATCGCAAGTTAGCCCTAAGTGATGTTCCATAGCAATTTCTGCCGCTACAAGTACTTGTTCAGGAGTTCCTCCCATTACTTCGCATAATGCTGCTGCTGCCATAGCACTTGAAACTCCAATTTCTGCTTGACAACCACCCATGGCAGCAGAAATAGTAGCTCCTTTTTTAAAGATACTGCCTATCTCTCCAGCGGTCATTAAAAATTGTTTTATTTGCTCTTCATTTGCATCGTGATTTTCAATGACTAAATAATACATTAAAACAGAAGGAATAACACCAGCACTACCATTTGTAGGAGCTGTTACAACTCTGCCTAGTGAAGCATTTACTTCATTTACAGCTAAAGCAAAACAACTTACCCATTTTAATATTTGTCTAAACTTTACTTCAGTTTGACGAATAATCTGCATCCAAGAATATGGATTATCATAAGGTAAAACACCAATTAAGTTTTTATGCATATCATAAGCTCTTCTTCTTACATTTAAGCCTCCAGGTAAAGTCCCTTCAGTATGACATCCAATATACATACATTCTAGCATTGTGTCCCAAATTCGCATTAGTTCAGAATGGATATTTTCTTCCGTACGCATAGATTTTTCATTCTCATATACAATTTCCCAAACTTTCTTGTTTTCCTTTTTACAATATTCTAATAATTCAGAAGCCTTATCAACAGGAAATGGAAATGCACATTTTAATTCTTCATTAATAGTAGAATTTATTCTTTCTTCTACAACAACAAATCCTCCACCTATAGAATAATACGTTTTTTCATATTCTGAATTATCAGTATAAGCAGTAAATTTTATTCCGTTTGAATGAAAAGGTAAAAAGTCTCTATTAAAAACAATATCATCACTAATATTAAAAGGAATAATGATTTCGTTACCAAGGAAAATTTCTTTTTTGTTTTTTATAGCTGTAATTATAACGTCAATACTTTCAACAGGAATATATTCAGGATCAGCACCACTTAATCCAAGCATGACAGCTAAATCCGTTGCATGACCTTTACCTGTAAGTGAAAGAGAACCATATAAATCTACTTTAATTCTATTTATAGAGTCAATTAGGTTTTCATTTCGCAAATCTTCCAAAAAACGCTCTGCAGCTCTCCATGGACCTAATGTGTGGGAACTCGATGGTCCTACACCAATTTTTAACATATCAAAAACAGAAATACATTCCATAACAATTATATACTTATACTTAATAAATGCAAATATAGGCTACAAAGAAATACAAAAGGATTAATAAACACATTTTGTTATTTTTAGCAATTATTCATTATTTTTTGTTAAAAACTAAGATGATAATTGTAGTTCTGGCGTTAAAACGTCAATTTAATAGTTGAAATATCAATAATTAAATATTTTAACAAATTATATAATTTTAATATAAAATAAGTGTTATTATTTTTTATAATATTGCTTCATTAATAATTTATAACTATAATTTTAATGAAAACAAATTTTAAAAATGCATTTCTATTTTTGAGTGCAATTGTATTAACTACAACATCTTGTAGTAAAGACGAAGAAACTGTTTCAAATAACCAAGAGGAAATTTTATCTATAGTAGATGAACAACCAAACCATTTAGAAGGGGATTGTGGTTATGTAGATGGAAACTGGAGTCCAACAGCTGTATTAAGTACTACAATAGGAACTTCTGCTGAAACTAATTTTATGAATACACAAAATTCAAAAATTGCAGCCGTTTGGGGAAGACCGGCTGTGCCTTTACGTTTTGTAAAAGATCCAAGTAATCCAAGTTCTACATTTAACGCTATATCTTATGGTAGTGGTAAAATTTACTATGGAGAAGCAATCTATAATGCTGCAAAAGCTCAATCAAGTGATAATATTGTAAATGCTATGATTTTAGCTCATGAGTTTGGTCATCAATTACAATATACTTATGGTTTACCTTCTCAAAATGAATCTACTGCTCGTGCTGCGGAATTAGAAGCAGACGGTATGGCTGGTTATTATTTAAGAAGACCTACAGGATTTAATAAAACTTCTTTTTCTCAAATTGCAGCAGCTTATGAATTTGCAGCTTCAATTGGAGATAATTGTACAACTTGTCCTGGACATCATGGTTTAAGTTATCAAAGACGTTCAGCAGTACGTTTAGGATTTTTATTAGGAGCATATGCTTTAAACGGACCTAATTTTGATTATAACTTCTTCTATTATTATTCAGGAGTTTTAAGTGGTTCATACAAGCAAAATGCTGCTAGTTCAGAATATTTTAATCCTGAAATTGATGCTTATATTCGTTCACATGCTGAAGAATTAAGAAGAATTCAATCAGGTGAAATGTCAGATGAAGAATACTTTAATTTAAATTAATATTTATTAAATTGGTTGAATAGCCGCCCTATGGGTGGCTATTTTTTTATAATGACATCTTGTCATTGTTTTTTGTGTTATATGACAAAATATAACCTTTTTTATAGTTGGCATAATCATTGAAATGTAAAAAAGCAAGTTTTAAAAATAAAATAAATACACACAATAAATAAATTAAGATTAAAAGTTATGAGTAAAATTATTGGAATTGATTTAGGTACAACAAATTCTTGTGTTGCCGTTATGGAAGGTGGAGAACCAGTCGTAATTGCTAATGCAGAAGGGAAAAGAACAACACCTTCAGTAATTGCTTTTGTAGAAGGAGGAGAGATTAAAGTTGGTGATCCTGCTAAAAGACAAGCTGTAACTAATCCTACAAAAACGATTGCTTCTGTTAAGCGTTTTATGGGAAATAAATATTCTGAAAGCGCTAAAGAAGCTTCAACAGTTGCCTATAAAGTAGTAAAAGGAGATAATGACACACCAAGAGTTGATATTGACGGAAGATTATATACTCCACAAGAATTATCAGCAATGACTCTTCAAAAAATGAAGAAAACAGCTGAAGATTATTTAGGAACAACAGTTACTAAAGCTGTAATTACAGTTCCTGCATACTTTAATGATGCGCAACGTCAGGCTACTAAAGAAGCAGGACAAATTGCAGGATTAGAAGTAATGCGTATTATTAATGAGCCTACTGCTGCAGCATTAGCTTATGGTTTAGATAAACAAGGTAAAGATCAAAAAATTGCAGTATATGACTTAGGTGGAGGTACTTTTGATATTTCTATCCTTGAATTAGGAGATGGCGTTTTTGAAGTATTATCTACAAATGGAGATACACACTTAGGAGGAGATGATTTTGATCAAGTGATTATCGATTGGTTAGCGAATGATTTTAATAGTGCTGAAGGAATTGATTTACGTAAAGACCCAATGGCTCTGCAACGTTTAAAAGAAGCAGCAGAAAAAGCAAAAATTGAGTTATCATCTTCTGCTCAAACAGAAATTAACTTACCTTATGTTACTGCTACAGCTTCAGGACCTAAGCATTTAGTACAAACATTAACACGTGCAAAATTTGAACAATTAGCTGATGCTTTAGTAAAACGTTCAATGGAGCCAGTTGCAAAAGCATTAAAAGATGCAGGTTTGTCAACATCAGATATTGATGAAGTAATTTTAGTAGGAGGTTCTACTCGTATTCCTGTTATTCAAGAGCAAGTAGAAAAATTCTTTGGTAAAAAACCATCAAAAGGAGTTAACCCAGATGAAGTTGTTGCAATTGGAGCAGCTATTCAAGGTGGAGTATTAACAGGAGACGTTAAAGACGTATTATTATTAGATGTAACGCCACTTTCATTAGGTATTGAAACTATGGGTGGTGTAATGACTAAATTGATAGAGTCTAACACAACTATTCCAACGAAGAAATCACAAGTTTTCTCTACAGCAGCAGATAACCAACCATCAGTTGAAATCCACGTTATACAAGGAGAAAGACCAATGGCAACAGATAATAAAACTATTGGACGTTTCCATTTAGATGGAATTCCACCTGCACAAAGAGGTGTTCCGCAAATTGAAGTAACTTTCGATATTGATGCTAATGGTATCATTAAAGTATCAGCTACAGATAAAGGAACTGGAAAATCACATGATATTCGTATTGAAGCTTCTTCAGGATTAACACCAGAAGAAATTGAAAAAATGCGTAAAGAAGCTGAAATGAATGCCGATGCAGACAAAGCAGCTATGGAAAAAGTTTCAAAATTAAATGAAGCTGACAGTATGATTTTCCAAACGGAAAAACAATTATCTGAATTTGGAGATAAATTATCTGAAGGTAACAAAACAGCTATTCAAGGAGCATTAGAAGAATTGAAAAAAGCTTATGAAACTAAAGATGTTGATACAATTGCTCCAGCTTTAGATAAAATCAACGAAGCTTGGAAAAATGCTTCTGAAGAAATGTACAAAGCGCAAGCAGAAGGACAAGGAGCTCCACAAGATGCTCAACCACAAGGTAATGCTTCTGAAGATCAAACTCAAGATGTAGACTTTGAAGAAGTGAAGTAATATATTATTTATTAAAGAAAAACCCTGAATTTAGTATGAATTCAGGGTTTTCTTTTTATGTTCAATCCATCTTATTATTAATAAGGACTATTAGCTTCTATTTCCGCCCAAGTAGAAAATGAAGTAGTATAACTTGTTGTAGATCCAGACTCAAAACGAATTCTACCTTTTAAATGGTAGCCATTTAATCGTTTAGTAGATTTGTAAACAGGAAGCGTTTTTTCATAACCATAGTGTCCAGGACTACTATACCAAGGTAATGAAGAAGGTCCTGATGCAGAACTACATTTTGCTTTTGTCCATGTGTTTTCAGTTTGTATATAGGCTCTTTCAGTACTACTAAAAGTAGCGTTAGAATACATATAATAATGTGCAGAACAATAAATTCCAGATTTTTCATAAATGCTATAAAGCGTAACTAATCGTCCTCCAATTTGTAATCCTACACCTTGATTACGTCCTCCAGCAGCATCTTCACTACAAGCTTTGTTTGAAATAGCTTCATCATCATTAGAAATTAAACCTAATACATCATCATTTGTAGAATAAATTTGAATGTGTGAGTTTGAAAGATTTTCTTGAATTAAATCTAGATACTCATTTGCATATTTTGCTTCTAATACAAGCACCGTTTCGTTTTTTTTATTAATTTTAAATATATGAGAACCAATTTGAATACAATTATCTTTATTAATTAATTGTGAAAAATAAGGACTAATGTAAGTGTTAATTGTATTAATATCTAATGTTGTAATAGGATTCACTTCAGCATAAGTTAGATGTCCCATTTTAGCAATTTCACTTAAAACTTCATTTTGTAAAGCTTCAGATGGATTGTTTACTACTTTTTCATAATCTTCAATGTTTTTAAAAATTAATAGTTTGCCATCTGATTTCATCCCTAATGAATTGAAATCATTGTTTGTTAAAGAAGTTGTTTCTTCATCATTAGAACAGGAGAAGAATGATACAAACACAAGTAATAAAGCTGTTTTTTTGATTAATTTCATAATTTGTTATGTTAATTTCCTTACTCTTTTTATTATGGCTTTTCAGGTTACACCATTTGATCGATCACTTACAAGTGTTAAAACCTTTTTTTTATTACCCATTTTTTGGTTATATTTTAAATAGATATTTTTTTCTCTGTTTAGCACTTTAAAAAAATTGTATTTTTGAGGAAAGAACTTACATGAATTTGAAAGAAATATACTTCAAGCTATTATTACAAATAGGATTTCATCAAAATGATATTCAAGTACATTGGCTAACATTACAAAAAGCATATTCTCAGAAAAACAGATATTATCACAATTTGATGCACTTAGAAAATATGATACTAAGCTTTAATAAGTATCATTCTGAAATTCAAAGTCCTAATGAGACACTTTATGCTATATTTTATCATGATATCGTATACAATGCGAAGAAAACAGATAACGAATTAAAAAGTGCCGAATTCGCTTTAAGTATCTTACCTAAAGAAATTACCATTAATAGAACCTTAGTTTTTGATATGATTGTTGCCACAAAACAACATGAACATAATAAGGACGAAGACACCAATTGGTTAATCGATTTTGATTTAGAAATTCTAGCCAAAGATTGGGAAGATTATCAAAATTATTACGAACAAATTAGAAAAGAATACAAAATCTATCCTGATTTTCTATATAAACCAGGGCGTAAAAAAGCCTTGCAACACTTTTTAGAAAGTACAAACCTATTTCAAACGGAAACCTACAGAATGCTTTATGAAACCAAAGCAAGAGAAAACATCCAAAAAGAAATAGCTCAACTATAAAAACACCATTTAATTTTTTAAACAATGGCTCAAAATAAAAACGCACTCATACGATATAAAACCATCGATAAATGTTTACAAAATAATTACCGACAATGGACATTAGACGATCTAATTGAAGCTTGTTCTAATGCTTTGTTTGAATATGAAGGCAAGGAAAATAATATTAGTAAACGTACCATTCAATTGGATATTCAAATGATGCGTAGTGAAAAATTAGGCTATAACGCTCCCATTGTAGTCTATGACAAAAAGTATTATAAATATGAAGATGAAGAATTTTCAATTACTGATATTCCACTAACGGAAACCGATATTAATGTATTAACCGAAACAGTTTCTATGTTGAAACAGTTTAAAGATTTCTCGCTGTTTAATGATGTATCTGATATTCTACAACGATTGGAAGATAAAATCTATGCCGAAAAGTCACATACAAAACCAGTAATTCATCTCGATAAGAATGAAAAACTAAAAGGCTTACATTTTTTAGACGAATTGTATCAGGCAATTATAAAGAAAATCGTTTTAAGAATAAGTTACAAATCATTTAAATCCAAAGAAGCCAACGAATTCTTTTTTCATCCTTTTATTCTTAAAGAATTCAATAATAGATGGTTTTTGGTAGGCAAGAAAGGAAATAAGGAAGGCGATAGCATCGTTACGAATTTAGCTTTAGATCGAATTGTTTCTATTGATTTCGATTTTTCATTAGACTATCACGATACTAATTTTGATGCCGACGAATACTATAAAAATGTAGTAGGAGTAACGGTTAATAGTGGTTTAGATCCTCGAAAAATTAGAATCTATGTAGATGCAGCTAATGCGCCCTATGTAATAACGAAACCCTTTCATAGTTCGCAAAGAGTAATACAAGAAAATGAAGACGGAAGCGTAATTATTACGTTGTATTTAATTATAAATTACGAATTAGAACGTTTATTATTAGGCTTTGGAAACGGAGTTGAAATTATTAAACCTGCATTTCTTCGCAACAGAATTAGAAATATTATAGAACAAACTTCAGAAAAATACCGACTTTCTGATGAGAAAATAGTAAACAATGAAAGATAAAATACTAGCCAAACTACAAGAAATTGCAAAAGAAAAAAACGTAGAACTATTATTCGCAGTCGAATCGGGAAGTAGAGCTTGGGGTTTTGCTTCTCCAGATAGTGATTATGACATTCGTTTTATCTACAAACACGATTTGGACTATTACCTTTCTATTTTCGAAAAACCCGATGTTATCGAATTCATGACTGCTGAAGATTTAGATGGATCAGGTTGGGATTTGAGGAAAACAGTACGATTATTAGCAAAATCCAACGCATCTTTGTTAGAGTGGCTGCATTCACCCATTGTGTATTATGAAAACGAAGTTTTTGCAAAGGAGATAAAAACCATTGCCAAAGCCTGTTTTTCGCCTATTGCATGTTTGCACCATTATTTAGGAACAACAAAGAATTTCATGGACGTTTGCGAACAAGAAGAGGTAAAACTAAAAAGTTATTTCTATGCCTTGCGAACGGCTTTAGCCGGAAAATGGATTATAGAAAACAATACCTTTCCACCAGTAGCTTTCATGGAATTGTTACCCATTGCACCGCAACATATACAAGAAAAAGTAAAACAATTAATGACTATAAAAGCGAACCAAAACGAAACCTATTTACACCCAAAAGAAGCTCTAATAACCAACTTCTTAAAGGAAACGATAGCTTTTAACCAAGAAAAGGCAAAGGGTTTAAAAAATGGTCAGTCTGTTAATGAGGAATTGGATAGGGTTTTTAGGGAGATAATAAAATAGTTTATATGAGTGTAACAATTGAAGGAATTAAAGGTTATGAATATCAATATAAAATAACTGTATTGTTTGCATTGATTTATGGGGATAGATTTAGTAATCAACTTTATGTTGAAAAATTAGGTAGTGAAGACATAACATTCATTGATGGAAACAATGACAGAATTGAAATTCAGATTAAAAGAGAAAAAAAAGAATTAACTATTTCTAAATTATTTGAATGGTTATTCCATTTTCAAGAAAGAAGTTCTTCAAATAATTTACTATTGAGAGTAAAAAACAAAACTAGTAGATGTCTTTTTATTACTAGATCAAGATGCAATGATGAAACATTAAAATATTTAAATGACTTCCCATCAATTCAAATTAAAAATAAAAAAAGTTCTAATGAAGAATTAAATAAAATCACTAAATCTTTAAAAGAACTTGTATTTAAGAATACAAAATTAGATAAAGAAAGAAGTAATTTTAGAGACAAATTTATAAGAAATTTAAATAAATCAGATGTTGAGCAATTCATTAATAATATTATGGTTTGGGAACAGCTAGATGATAATAAAGTTGATGATACTATTTTAAATACTTTAAATAAGAAATATTCAATATCTCAATCAAATACTGAATATGTATATCTAAAATTACTTGAGAATGTTAAAGAAGGGAGAGATAAAAAAAATAATATTATCCCAATTTTCAATGAATTAATAGATAAAGAGAAGGTAAATAAATTCCAATTAGATGTTAATTATATTGAAAGAAAAGAGAAAAATAATTCATTAGAGTTACTTAAAAATTCAAATTTTATCTTTTTAACAGGCGTATCTCAATGTGGTAAATCAGAACTAGCTAAAGTTTTAGCTAATCATTTTATAGATAACGGTTTTAATTCGATTAGAGTAACTGAATTTATTCAACTTGAAAATTTTTTTAATCAAAATAGTAATGAAGATAAAATAGCAATTTTTGAAGATCCGTTCGGACATACTAAGCCTTCAAATGAATCAATGAATATTAAAAATAAATTAATTGATTTGATTCGCTCATTACCACTAAATCACAAATTGATAGTTACAAATAGAATAGAAATTATAAATGAATTTTTTGAAAATTCAATTTTTGAAATCAATAAAACAATCAACTTAACTGAGAGTGACAGTGATGTATTAATTAATTTCTGGAAAAAGTTCGCTTCAAAAAGATTGACTCCAATAATTGTCAACTCAATAAGTGAGTTTATAGAAAATGAGAAAGTAGATAAAATCCAAGTAGGTCAGTTAAGTTATCTTTCGAAATATGATTCTGATAAATTAGAAAATAAGTCTATTATAGAATTAATAAACATAGCTAGGCATAATTCGAAAGATATCGCAAATGATATTCTTCAGTTTAAAAAAGAAGAATCAGTTTTACTTGGAATATTGTCAGTTTGCTGTAGTAATACATTAGCTATTAATGAAATAGATTTTGCCTACATATTATCTAAAGATCAAGAAGAATATTCAATATTTATCAATAATAGGTATAAAAATTTCTTTGATAAGAAAAGTGAATTTCCAGTATATTCTATAAAGCACAAAATTAAGAAGGATTATATTAAAGCACT